>CAMPHL010000211.1 GCA_946885905.1 uncultured Pseudomonadota bacterium
GTCATCATCTCGAGCATCGTCGGGTTGGGCACCGGCGTGGTGAACTCCACCGTGAGGTCGTCGATCTTATTCGGCTCCCCCACCGCGTTGGCGTACACGCGGAAGTTCGAGGTCGGGCCCTGCCCGCGCTTGATCGAGAAGACGACGTCGTCGGCGGTGAAGTCGGTCCCGTCGTGCCACTTCACGCCCTTCCTCAGGTCGAAGACCCAGGTCGTGGGGCTGGTCTGCTTCCAGCCCACGGCGAGCGCCGGGATGAGCTTCAGGCTCTTGTCGCGCATGATCAGCGACTCGTACACGTGGCCGTTGATCGAGTTGGTGAGCAATTCGTTCTGCGCCATCGGGTCGGCGGTAAGGTAGTCGCCCTGGCTCGACCAGCGCAGGGTCTTGGCCTCCGCGAGGGGCGTGGCGAGCACGGCGAGGGCGGCGGTGGCGGCGAGCAGTCGTCTCATGTTTTCCTCCTGTGAGGGGGCCATGATAGCCAAATACCCGGCGCTATAATTCCTTACTTCCGCGCCAGAAATCCCTCCGGAGATCCCCCATGAATGCCGCCGTCGTCAAGGCCGCCAGCGGGTCGGCCATTCCCTTGAAGGACCCCAAGCTTTTCCGTGACCAGGCCTACGTGGACGGCCAGTGGTGCGAGGCCGACGGCCGGAAGCGCTTCGACGTCGACAACCCCGCCGACGGGTCGATCGTGGGCAGCGTGCCCGACATGGGTGCGGCCGAGACGCGCCGTGCGATCGAGGCCGCGAATGCGGCACTGCCGGCCTGGCGCGCGCTTCCCGCCAAGGAGCGCTCGAAGATCCTGCGCAAGTGGTTCGACCTCATCGTCGCCAACGCCGACGACCTGGCACTCATCCTCACCACGGAGCAGGGCAAGCCGCTCGCCGAGGCCAAGGGCGAGATCGTTTACGGCGCTTCCTTCGTCGAGTGGTTCGCCGAGGAGGCGAAGCGCGTCTACGGCGACGTGATCCCGAGCCCCACCAACGACCGCCGCCTCATCGTCCTGAAGCAGCCCATCGGGGTGGTCGCCGCGATCACGCCCTGGAACTTCCCCACGGCGATGATCACGCGCAAGGTTTCCCCCGGTCTCGCGGCCGGCTGCACGGTAGTGCTCAAGCCCGCCGAGCAGACGCCCCTCTCGGCGCTCGCGCTCGCCGAGCTCGCCGAGCGCGCGGGCTTTCCGAAGGGCGTGCTCAACATCGTGACCGGCAGCGACGCGCCGGCGATCGGCAAGGAGCTCTGCGCCAACCCGATCGTGCGCAAGCTCACCTTCACGGGGTCCACCGAGGTGGGCCGCATCCTCATGCGCCAGAGCGCGGATACGGTGAAGAAGCTCTCGCTGGAGCTGGGCGGGAACGCGCCGTTCATCGTCTTCGACGACGCGGACCTCGATGCCGCCGCCGAGGGCGCGCTCGCCTCCAAGTACCGCAACGCCGGCCAGACCTGCGTGTGCGCGAACCGCATCTACGTGCAGGACAAGGTCTACGACGCCTTCGCGGACAGGCTCGCGCAGAAGATCCGCGCGCTCAAGGTCGGGCGCGGCACGGAGGCCGGCGTGAGCATCGGCCCGCTCATCGACGACCAGGGGCTC
Source organism: uncultured Pseudomonadota bacterium (assembly GCA_946885905.1). Next base: position 1,592 of record CAMPHL010000211.1, read on the forward strand.
GCCAAGGTCGAGGAGCACGTCGCCGACGCGGTCGGCAAGGGAGCCAGGCTCGTCATGGGCGGCAAGCGCCACGCCCTCGGCGGCCGGTTCTACGAGCCCACGCTCCTCACCGACATGAAGCCCACGATGAAGGTCGCCCGCGAGGAAACCTTCGGACCCGTGGCGCCGCTCTTCCGCTTCAAGGAGGACGCGGAAGCCGTGGCGCTCGCGAACGACAGCGAGTTCGGCCTCTGCGCGTACTTCTACGCCCGCGACGTCGGCCGCGTGTTCCGTATCGCCGAGGCGATCGAGTCGGGCATCGTCGGCATCAACGTGGGCATCATCTCGAACGAGGTCGCGCCTTTCGGCGGCGTGAAGCAGTCGGGCCTGGGCCGCGAGGGCTCCAAGTACGGCATCGAGGACTTCCTCGAGATCAAGTACCTGGCCGTCGGCGGCATTCAATGAGGTGGTTGCTCGCCGCCGCGCTGGCGGCGAGCCTTGCCGCCCACGCGCAGCTGCGGCCCTCGCAGCCGGACGGGCCGACCGGCACGCGCCCGCAGACGCTCGCCACGGCAAAACGCCACATGGTCGTGGCGGGACATCCGCTGGCCGTCGAAGCGGGGCTCGCGATGCTCGACCGCGGCGGCAGCGCGATCGACGCGATGGTCGCCACGCAGCTCGTGCTGAATCTCGTCGAGCCCAGCTCCTCGGGCCTGGCGGGAGGCGCCTTCCTCCTGCATTGGGACGCGAAGGCCGGAAAACTCGCGGCGATCGACGGGCGCGAGACGGCGCCCGCGGGCGCGACCCACGCGCTCTTCCTGAAGGACGGCAAGCCGATCGCTTTCAGCCAGGCGCGTTCGAGCGGACTGTCGGTCGGCACGCCCGGCACCGCGCGCCTGCTCGAGGTCGCGCACGCGCGCTACGGCAGGCTTGCGTGGAAGGACCTCTTCACGCCGGCGATCGAGCTTGCGGAGAAGGGCTTCCCGGTGTCCGAGCGGCTCCATCGCCAGCTTGCCTCCGAGCAGGTCAAGTGGAACGACACCGCTCGCGCGTACTTCTTCGGCCCCGACGGCAAGCCCTGGCCCGTCGGCACGGTCCTCCGGAACCCGCAATTCGCAGCCACCCTGCGATCGCTCGCGGACAAGGGCGCGGATGCGTTCTATTCGGGCGAGATCGCCCGCGACGTCGTGGCCGCCGTGCGCTCGCACCCGCTGGGCGCGGGCAGCCTCACCGAGGAAGACCTCGCCGGTTACCGCGTGCGCGACGTGGAGCCCGTCTGCGGCAAGTACCGCGCATGGAAGGTCTGCGGCATGCCGCCTTCCTCGTCCGGCGGGGTCGCGCTGCTCCAGATCATGGGCGCGCTCGAGCGCTTCGACGTGCCCGGGATGCGGCCCAACTCGAGCCAGGTCGTGCACGTCGTGAGCGAAGCCGAGCGGCTCGCCTTCGCCGATCGCGCGAGGTACCTCGGCGACGACCGGTTCGTCGACGTTCCGGTCGAGGGACTGGTCGAGCCCGCCTATGTCGCGGCGCGCTCGCGGCTCATCACTGCGGAGAAGTCGATGGGACGCGCCACCGCGGGGACGCCCGCCGGCGTGAAGGTGGCCTACGCGGAGGATTCGCATGACGAGGTGATCGGCACCACGCACCTGAACATCGTCGACCGCCACGGCAACGCCGTGTCGATGACCACGACGATCGAGGGCAACTTCGGCAACGGCACGATGGTGCGCGGCTTCATGCTCAACAACGAGCTCACCGACTTCAACTTCGCGCCGCTCGACGGCGGCTCGGTGACGGCGAACGCGGTGGGACCCGGCAAGCGTCCGCGCAGCTCGATGTCGCCCACGATGGTGTTCGATTCAGGGGGACGCCTCGAGCTGCTCGCGGGCAGCCCCGGCGGAAGCTTCATCATCGGCTACGTGGCCAAGGCCCTCATCGCCACGCTCGACTGGAACCTCGATCCGCAGGCCGCGGCCGACCTGCCCAACTTCGGCAGCCGCAACGGGCCCACGGAGGTGGAGCGGGGAACGGAGCTCGAGGGCGTGCAGGCGGCGCTCGAGTCGATGGGCCACGAGGTGCGTGCCATTCCGATGACGAGCGGGCTGCAGGTCATCCGGCGCAAAGGCGACGGATGGCAGGGCGGCTCCGACCCGCGGCGCGAAGGCGTGGCGCGCGGGCGATAGCGAAACACAATCCAACCCCAGGAGCCAAGAAATGAAGAAGCTCGTTCTCGCGCTTGCCGCAGCCGCGCTCGCCGCAGGCTGCGCCCAGACTCCCGTAAGCAAGCCCTCTGCGGCCGCCGCGCCGGCCCCGTCCTCACGCACGGCATGCGCCGCGCCGCCCGCCGAGCTGGAAGTGAAGGACCTGGAACCCGGCAGCGGCGAGCCCGCGCGCTTTCGGACCGCCGTCCTCGTGCACTACACGGGCTGGGTCTTCGACGGCTGCAAGGCCGACCGCAAGGGCGAGATGTTCGACTCCTCCGTGGGCAAGCCCCTGCCGTTGAGCGTGATGGTCGGCGTGGGGCGCGTGATCCGCGGCTGGGACGAGGGCCTGCTGGGCATGAAGGAGGGCGGCAAGCGCCTGCTGGTGATCCCCGCGCACAAGGCGTACGGCGATCGCTCGCCCACGCCCAAGATCCCGCCGAACTCCGCGCTCGTGTTCGAAGTGCATCTCGTCAAGATCATCCAGCAGCCACCGGCTTGATCTCGCGCCGCGCCTTCCTCGCGGGGCTGGGCGCGCTCGCGGCCCGCCCCGCATGGCCCGCGGACACGGACGCCTGGCGGCGCCTGCGCGAGGGGAAGTACGTGGTAATCGTTCGCCATGCGGCCACCGTTCCGGGCCTGGGCGACCCGCCGGGGTTCAAGCTGGGCGATTGCTCGACGCAGCGAAACCTCTCCGAGGAGGGACGCGCCCATGCGCGCGCCTTGGGCGAGCGCTTCCGCGCCGAGCGCGTTCCGGTCGCGCGGGTGTACACGAGCCCGTGGTGCCGCTGCCGGGAAACCGCCATGCTCGCCTTCGGCAAGGCCGAGGACTGGGAACCGCTCTCGTCGTTCTTCGACTTCCCGCACCGCGAAGCCGAGTTCACCGAGCGCGTGAAGAAGCGCATCGGCACCTACGCACGCCGCGCGCTCGGCGGCAACGTGGTGATGGTCACGCACAACGTGAACATCGCTGCCCTTTCGAAGCACTCGGTCGCGACCGGCGAGATGGTGCTGATGCGGCCGGACGGATGCTGTGACGCGCGGCCGGTGGAGAGGTTGAGGGTCCAGGGCTAGAGGTAGGCGAGCAGCCGGCCGCACGCGATGACCGCGATCCAGATCAGGATCGACGCGGCCACCGAGATGCGCGCGGGCAGCGGCGCCGTCGCGTTCGTGTCCCACGCGGCCACCGACTTGTAGGGGCCGGTGTGGAAGAAGGCGGCGTTCATGCCCGCCGCCAGCAGCAGGGCCATCTTCACCTGGAATGCGCGGTTGCCGAGGAAGTCGCCGGCATGCGCGGCGAACATCAGCAGGCCCGAGGGCACGATCAGCAGCAGCGCCGCCACGCTCCACGGCAGCAGGTGGCGCGCCAACCCGCGCACCGGCACGCCCCTGGAAAGCCCGAGCACGCGCAGGTCGAACATCACGACCGACCCCACCAGGACCACGAAGCCGACGATGTGCACGACCTCGACCGCCGGGTAGAGCCAGAGC
>CAMPHL010000212.1 GCA_946885905.1 uncultured Pseudomonadota bacterium
GCAGGCCTCATGCAACTCATGCCCGCGACGGCGCGCTGGGTCGCGCGCCAGATCCCGGTGCAGGCTTATCGCCGGGAGATGCTGGCGCAACCCGAAACCAACATCCTCATGGGAACGTATTACTTTCGCCGCGTGCTGGACGACCTTGGACACCCCGTCCTGGCGGCTGCGGCCTACAACGCGGGCCCGGGCCGCGCGCGCCGCTGGCGCGACGAGCGGGCGCTCGAGGCCGCGATCTACGTGGAGAGCATCCCCTTCAACGAAACCCGCCAGTACGTGAAGAACGTCTTCGCGAACGCCTGGTTCTACCGCTACCGCCTCGAAGGCAAGCCCGCGAGCCTCAAGCAAATGATCGGTACGGTGCCCGGGCGCGCGGCCGATGCCGCCGGGCCGGTCGCCTCGAGCATTCCCTGATGGACATCGAGAGCGTTTGCATCGTCGGAGGCAGCGGTTACGTCGGGCGCTCGGTGGCGGACCACATCGCGACCGGCGGGCGCCGCGTGCGCGTGCTCACCCGCAGCCGCCCGCGCGCGATGGCAGTGGCGGTCCTGCCCACGGTCGAAGTGATGGTCGCGAATCCGCACGAGCCGAAGGACCTCGACCGCGCCTTCGCCGGCATGGACGCCGTCGTGAACCTGGTCGGCATCCTGAACGAGACGCGCCGCCAGAGCTTCCGCGCCTGCCACGTCGAGTTGCCGCGCAAGGTGGCCATGGCATCCAGGCGCGCCGGCGTGAGCCACCTGCTCCACATGAGCGCGCTGGGCGCGGATCCCGCGGGACCGAGCGCATACCAGCGCTCCAAGGGCGAAGGCGAGGCGGCGGTCCGCGATGCCGCGGGGGAGGTACCCGTCACGATCTTCAGGCCCTCGGTGATCTTCGGCGAGGGCGATCGCTTCCTGAACCTCTTCGCCGCGCTGGTCCGCCTGTTCCCCGTGCTGCCGCTCGCTTCCGCGCATGCGCGGTTCCAGCCGATCTGGGTCGAGGACGTGGCGCGCTGCTTCGCCGCCGCGCTCGCCGATCCGCGCACCTTCGGACAGGTCTACGAGCTGGGCGGACCACGCACCTACACGCTCGAGGAGCTGGTGCGCTTCGTGGCTTCCACGCTCGGCAAGCGGCGCAAGGTGGTGGCGCTCCCGGGCCCGCTCGGAACTTTGCAGGCCATGGTCATGGAGCACATGCCCGGCAAGCCCATGTCGCGCGACAACCTGGCCTCGATGCGCGTGGACAACGTGTGCGCCGGTCCATTTCCCGCGGTGTTCGGCTTCGAGCCCGCCGCGATGGAAGCGATCGTTCCGGAGTACCTGCGCGGATCGGTGGCGCGTTCGCGCTACTCGAAGTACAGGTACTACGCCGGCCGCTGACGTGAAGATCTACAGGGTTGGCGGATCGGTCCGGGACGAGCTGCTCGGCCTGCCGGTGCAGGACCACGACCACGTGGTGGTGGGCGCCGATCCGGACCAGATGGTGCGTCGCGGCTTCAAGGCGGTCGGCGCGGATTTCCCGGTGTTCCTCCATCCCGAGACGCACGAGGAATACGCGCTCGCCCGGACGGAACGCAAGACCGGCCCCGGATACAAGGGATTCCGCTTCCACGCCGCGCCCGATGTCACGCTGGAAGACGACCTCAGGCGGCGCGACCTCACGATCAACGCGATGGCGCGGGGTGAGGACGGAGTCCTCGTCGATCCGCACGGCGGCCTGGAGGACCTGAAGGCGGGCCTGCTCAGGCACGTGAGTCCCGCATTCGCCGAGGATCCGGTTCGCATACTGCGGGTGGCGCGCTTCGCGGCGAGGTTCGGGTTCGCGGTGGCGCCCGAGACGATGGCGCTCATGCGCGAGATGGTGCGCAAGGGCGAGGCGGACGCACTGGTGCCGGAACGCGTCTGGCAGGAGATCTCGCGCGGGCTCATGGAGAAGGACCCTTCGCGGATGCTTGCGGTGCTGCGCGAGTGCGACGCCCTCGCGCATGTGATGCCCGAGCTTGACGCCGCGCTGGCGCAGCCGGACGTGCCGGAGCGCCTGGCCGCGCGTATCGACCACGCGGCATCGCGCGGCCATCCCCTTGCCACGCGCTATGCGCTGCTCGTGCTCGACATGGCGGCCGAACCCGCCGCCGCGCTCGCCGCACGCATCAACGTGCCGGTCGAGTGCCGCGGCCTCGCCCGCCTGGCGATCCAGGAGCGAGAGCTCCTGGCTCGCGCCGATGCGCTGGATGCGGAGTCCGCGTTGGGCCTCATCGAGCGCGCCGACCTGCTGAGGCGTCCGGAACGCCTCGAACGCCTGGCCGAAGTGGCCGAGGGCGACCATCCCGCCCAGCGAAGGCGGGGCGCGGCGGTGCGCAAGTGCCTCGCGCGCGCGCTGCAAGCCGCGCGTGCGGTGGACGCAGGCCGGATCGCGCGCGAGCACCCGGAAGACATCCCCGGTGCGGTGAGGCGGGCACGGCTGGCGGCCATCGCGGCCTTGCAACCGCCCACGGGCCACTAGCCGCCGAACAAGAAAAAGCCCCCGGGTTTTCCGGGGGCCTCGCGTTTTCCCTGGGAGGAAAAAATCAACGCTTGGAGCGCGCCTTCGGCCTGGCGGCCGCCTTGGCGGTCGCGACGTTCTGCTCGACGGTCTTCTCGACCGTGTCGTAGATCTGCTTGTTGATCGAGACGACGTTGTTGTAGGCGCTCTGCGCGGCGGCGAAGGCGCTCTTCACGTTCTCGACCACGGTCTCCGAGCCGGCCGGCGCGTACTTGAACGCCTCTTCCAGGGCGGCGACGGCGGCGCGGTTGTACTCGGCGGCCTGCTTCTCGAGGGTGCGCTTGACTTCGTCGTTGGTCTCGGCGGCGGCTTCGTAGGCGGTACGCGAGAACGCGTAGGCGCGCTTCATCACCGGCTCGAAGGCGGCGGAATTCAGGGCGATGACTTCATGCACGTCCTTGGCGCCGGCGAGCGCCTGGGCGTGGGCGGTGGCCTGCTCGACGTTGGCGCGTGAGGCGGCCAGCCCGATCTGGGCGAGCTTCTCGACGTTGGCGAGCGAAAGCTGGGCGAACTTGGCGAACTGGTCGATCGCAGCCTCGTTGGCCGCGGTGAACTGGTCGATCTTGAACATGGACGGGCTCCGGTTGTGTATGGACGTCTGCGGCTCGAATTGCTGCACTGCACAATGACTATTTTAGGTCATTCACCCGGCAAGTCAAGGAGTTTTTTGTGCGCCGCACCATAAATTATGTTGCGCCGCAAAATCAAGCACTTGGCCCCCCGCCAGGGCCTGCCGCCGCCAAGTCGTACTAGAATCGCCGGTAATCCAACGAGGAGGTCACATGAGATCGATGATCCGGATGGCGGGCGCTCTCGCGCTCGCCGTTGCATGCGGCGCACAGGCCCAGAACCTTTCCATCGCCACCGGCGGCACCGGCGGTGTCTACTACCCGCTCGGTGGCGGCCTCGGCGCCATGCTCTCCAAGGCGATCCCCGGAGTAAGCGCCACTGCCGAGGTGACCGGCGGTTCGGTCGCGAACCTGCAGCTGCTGGGCACCGGCAGGCCCTACCTCGCCTTCACCCAAGCCGATGCGGCGATCGACGCCGTCAAGGGGAGGGACAAATTTGCCGGCAAGCCGATCCCCGTGCGGACCCTGGCGGTCCTCTACCCGAACCGGATGCACGTCGTCACGATCGAGGGCACCGGCGTGACCAAGATCGGCGACCTCAAGGGCAAGCGCGTGTCCACCGGGTCGGGCGGGAGTGCGACGGAGGTGTTCGCCTTCCGCGTGATCGAGGCGGCGGGCCTGGACAAGGACAAGGACATGAAGCGCGAGCGCCTCGGCGTCGCGGAGTCGGTGAATGCGCTCAAGGACAGGAAGATCGACGCCTTCTTCTGGGTCGGGGGGCTGCCGACCGCGGCGGTGACCGACCTCGCGAACTCGCCCGGCGTGAAGATCAAGATGATCGACATCGCGCACCTCGTCCCGGCGATGGTCAAGAAGAACGGCAACGTCTACATCAAGGACGTGATCCCCAAGTCGACCTACAAGGGAATGGACGCCGACAACCAGGCGGCCACGGTCACGAACCTGCTCGCGGTGCACAAGGACTTCAACGAGGACCTCGCCTACAAGATCGTGAAGGCGGTCTTCGACCATCGCGAGGACCTGATCCGCGTCCACAAGGAAGCCAACAACATCAAGCTCGAGAACCAGAAGGCCGAGGCGTCCTCGATCCCGTGGCATCCCGCGGCGATCAAGTACTTCGCCGAGAAGGGCATCAAGCTCAAGTAGCGCCGCCTGTGTGAAGCCCCGTCCGGACCCGGACGGGGCTCCCTGTCGAAGGGAATAACCCGTTGAGCGAAGACATCGTGCGGCTGCACCAGCCGTCCGCCGAGGTGAGCCGCGACGCCCTCGAACGCGCCGAGGCGATGATCGAGCGCGAGGAGGGGGTCCAGAACCGCCATAGGGGCTGGATCGCTGGCCTCGTGGCGACCACCGCGGTGGCGATGTCGCTGTTCCATCTGTACACCGCTTACGCGATCGTCCGGCCCGAGCACCTGCGCGCCATCCACGTCGCCTTCGTCCTGTTCCTCACCTTCCTCGCCTTCCCGGTCGCGCGGCGCTTCCGCCACCGCGTCATGTGGTGGGACTGGGTGCTCGCGCTCGCGGGCGTGGCGAGCGCCGCCTACCTGATCGCGGGCGGCGACGAGTTCTTCGATCGCTCCATCGTGCCCAACGACTGGGACATCGTCTTCGGCGTCGTCCTGATCGTGCTGATCCACGAGGCCATGCGGCGCACGACCGGCTGGATCCTTCCGGTCATCACTGCGGGCTTCCTGGCCTATGCGTTCTTCGGCGCGTACCTGCCGCCGCCGTGGCGGCACTCGGGCTACGAGCTGCCGCGGCTCGTCGGCCACATGTACATGACGCTCGAGGGCATCTACGGCACCGCGATCGCGGTCTCGTCCTCGCTCATCGTCCTGTTCACCATCTACGGCGCATTCCTGCAATTCTCCGGCGCGGGCAAGTTCTACATCGACTTCTCGTTCGCGGCGATGGGCGGCAAGCCCACGAGCGCCGGGCGCACGGTCACGCTGGCCTCCTTCCTGCTGGGCGGCCCCTCGGGCTCGGGCGTGGCGACGACCGTCACGCTGGGCTCGGTCGCGGCGCCGATGCTCGCCAAGGTGGGGTACAGCAAGAACGAGGCGGGCGGGCTCCTGGCCGCCGGCGGCCTGGGCGCGATCATCTCGCCGCCGGTGCTCGGTGCGGCGG
>CAMPHL010000213.1 GCA_946885905.1 uncultured Pseudomonadota bacterium
CCTCCCTCCTCGAGCGCTTCTTCTCGCGTTCGCTCGCCTACAGCCGCGAGCATCCTGCACCAGCCGACTGCGTTCTCGCCGTCGCGCCGTTGATGCTGGAGCTGCTCGAAGGCGCCGGCACGTTCCTGCAGCCGCGGCATTTCAAGAGCGACCCGGACCACTACGCGCGCAACCTCGTCTACGCCGCCCCGGACAAGAGCCTTTCGCTGTATTCGCTGGTGTGGCTGCCGGGGCAATGGACGCCGATACACGACCACGGCAGTTGGGGCGTCGTGGGCGTGCTCGAAGGCGTGCTGGAGGAGCGCAGCTACGTACGGCTCTCGCCGGATCGCCAGGCCGACCACGACATCGAGCTCGCGCGCGGCGGCGTCGTCCTGCTGGGCAGGGGCGCGGTGACGAGCTTCGTGCCGAATCCCGACCACATCCACGTGACCGGCGTCCCGGCCGGGCGCTCGCGCGCCGTGAGCCTGCACCTCTATGGCCGCACGATGACGAACTTCAACGTCTACGACCTCGCGACCCGCAGCCGCCGGCGGATCGAAGTCGCGCACAACGAGAGCTGACCCCTCCCGGGCGAGACGGGGATTCAGCCGCCGGCGACTTTCCGCAGCTCCTCGACCAGCGCCGCGCGCGAGGGCTCTTTCTCGATCGCCTCCCCGTTCATCACGAAGACGTCTTCGGCGCGCGCGCCCAGCGTCGTGACGCGAGCGTCGATGAGATTGAGCCCGTGCTTGAGCAGGACGCGGGAGATCGCCGAAAGGAGCCCCGGCCGGTCGGCGCAGCTCACGCTCACGAGCCAGCGTCCGGCGCGGCGGTCCGGCGCGGCGGATACCTTGGGCTCGACCGGGAAATGCTGCACCCAGCGCGACACGCGCCCGGCGGGCTGCGCCTCCGGTGGCTTGCCGGATCCGATCCGCTCCGTGAGGCCGGCTTCGACCCTGGAGATGAGCTCGCGGTAATGCTCGCCCCCGCGCGCGCGCGTGAGCACCTGGAACGTGTCGAGCGCGAAGCCGTGCTGCGTCGTGTAGATCTTGGCGGACGCCACGTCGAGCTGCATGCGCTCGAAGAAGCTCGTGATGCGCGCGAAGAGGCCGGGCTGGTCGGGCGCGTACACGAGCACCTGCAGGCCTTCGCCGGCCGGTGAAAGGCGCGCGCGAACGATGGGCTTGTCGGGCGTGAGGCGGTTCCAGAGCGTGCGCGTGTGCCAGCCGATCTCGTTCGCCTCGAAACGCTGGAAGTAGTTGTCGTCGAGGCGCTGCCACAGCGGCTCGTGCCTGCCGGGCTCGGGCACGTACTGGCGGAAGATGCGCAGGCCCTCTTGCTTCTTGGCCGCGATCCACGACCCGGCGTAGTCGGTTTCGCCGCGCAGCACCCGTCGCGTGTGGCGGAAGAGATCCTCGAGCAGCTTCCCCTTCCACGCGTTCCAGACGGTGGGGCTCGTGCCGCGGATGTCGGCGACGGTGAGGATATAGAGCGCGGTGAGCGAGCGTTCGTCGCGCACGAGCGTCGCGAAATGCGCGATCACCTCGGGGTCGCCCAGGTCCTGCTTCTGCGCGGTGGCCGACATCGTGAGGTGGTGCTCGACCAGCCACGCGACCAGCTCGGCGTCGGCCTTCGCCATGCCGTGCGCGCGGCAGAAGCGCGCCGCGTCCTGCGCGCCGAGGTGCGAGTGGTCGCCGCCGCGGCCCTTGGCGATGTCGTGGAAGAGGGCGGCCAGGTAGAGCGCTTCCGGCCGGTCGAACTCCTGCATGAGCTGCGACAGGAACGGGTACTCGTGGTCGAAGCGCGGGATCCGGAAGCGCCGCAGGTTGCGGATCACCATGAGGATGTGCTCGTCCACGGTGTAGACGTGGAAGAGGTCGTGCTGCATCTGGCCCACGATGCGGCCGAAGGCGGGAACGTACGCGCCCAGGACCCCATACCGGCTCATCCGGCGCAAGGTCCACGTGAGCCTGTCCGAGCGCATGATCTCCAGGAACGTCCGGCGGTTCTGCGGCGACTGGCGGAAGCCGCGCCCGATCTTGGGCAGCGCGCGGGACAGGGCGCGCAGGGTCTTCGGGCCGAACCCCACGAGGTCGCGGTGGTCCTGCAGCAGCCTGAAGGCCTTCAGGATCGCGGCGGGCCTGCGCTCGAAGAGCTTCTCGTCGCGGATCTCCAGGTTCACGTTGACCGCCTGGAACTCCTCGTCGAGCCGCTTGACCTTGCGCTCGGAGCGGGGCGTGGCGCGATCGAAGAGGTTGGCGAGCAGGATCTGGTTGAAGCGCCAGATGGCCTTCGCGGCGAGGTAATAGCGCCGCATCAGGAGATCGGACGGCGCCATCCCGGCCTTGCCCTTGAGCTTGAGGCTCTTCGCGATCGCGATCTGGTGGTCGAAGACCATGCGGTCCTCGCGCCGGCCGGCCATGAGATGCAAGCGGATGCGCAGGTCCTGCTGGATGCGCTCGTTCAGGGTGATCCCGGCGGCTTCCTGCGCCGTGATGAGGTTGCGATCCGCGAGCGCCTTCCACGAGGTGCCGAAGCCCGCCGCGCGCGCAAGCCAGATCACCATCTGCAGGTCGCGCAGGCCTCCGGGGCTCTCCTTGATGTTGGGCTCGAGGTTGTAGGCCGCGTCCATGTAGCGCTCGTGGCGGCGCTTCTGTTCGCGGAACTTGGCCTCGAAGAAGGCGCGCACGTCACGGCGCGCGCGCAGGCGCGCATCGAGCGCGAGCATGAGCGCCGGGTCCCCCGCCGCGAGCCGCGCCTCGAGCAGGCTCGTGTCCACGGTCACGTCCTTGTCCGCCTCCTCGACGCACTCGGAGACGGTGCGCACGCTGTGGCCGGGCTCGAGGCCCAGGTCCCACAGCGAATGGATGAAGCGCTCGACGTGTGCCCCCGGCTTGTGGCCGTCGGGCAGCAGCACGAGGATGTCGACGTCGGAATGCGGAAACAGCGCGCCGCGCCCATAGCCGCCCACCGCGACCATTGCCGCCTGCTGTCCTTCCATCGTGCTCATCCAGAGACGGGAGAGCGCTTCGTCCACGTGCGCGGCGGTTTCCGCGAGGATGCGCGCGGGATCGGGGCGCTTCAGGTACTCGGTTCGCGATTCCTCGCGCCGCGCCTTCAGCCATTTGCGCAGCTCCGAAGCCGGTCCGGCAGTTCTCTCGGCCGCGCGTGGAATGGTGGCAATTGCCATCATTCGATGATGACACGAAGCCAGCCTGCGACTCGCTCGCAGGAGAAGTCCCATGCAGGCCCTGGAGCCCCGGCCGCAACCGCGAATCGATCGCGGTCGGCTCGACGTCGACTACTTCGGAATCGGCGCGGCGTACGGCTCCGAACGCCGGCTCAGGCGTTGGCGGCTTGCGCGACGAAGGCGGGCGGCGGAGGAGTGCCCGCGGAAACGGTCAGCACCTCGTAACCCGTGGGAGTCACGAGCACGGTGTGCTCCCACTGCGCGGAGAGCGAATGGTCCGCGGTCACGATGGTCCAGCCGTCGGCGAGCTGGCGGATGTCGCGCTTGCCGGCGTTGATCATGGGCTCGATGGTGAAGGTCATGCCCTCGACGAGGCGCACGCCCTGGCCCGGCTTGCCGTAATGCAGGACTTGCGGCTCCTCGTGGAAGCGCCGTCCGATGCCGTGGCCGCAGAACTCGCGCACCACGCTGAAACCGCGGCTCTCGGCGTGGCGCTGGATCGCCGCGCCGATGTCGCCCAGGTTCAGGCCCGGCTTCACCAGCTCGATGCCCTTCCACATGCATTCGTAGGTCGTCTCGCACAGCCGACGCGCCTGCACGGTGGGCTCGCCCACATAGAACATCCGGCTCGTATCGCCGTGCCAGCCGTCCTTGATGACCGTGATGTCGATGTTCACGATGTCGCCGGCACGCAGCACCTTGTCGCCGGGGACGCCGTGGCAGACCTGGTGGTTCACCGAGGTGCAGATCGACTTGGGGTAGGGACGATGGCCGGGCGGCGCGTAGTTGAGCGGCGCCGGGATCGTGTGTTGGACGTTCGCCATGTAGTCGTGGCACAGGCGGTCGAGCTGCGCGGTGGTCACGCCCGGTTTCACGTGGGGGGTGATGAAATCCAGCACCTCCGAGGCGAGCCGGCCGGCCGTGCGCATCCCGCCGATGTCGGCGAGGGCCTTCACCTGGATGCCCGGATTGGCGAGACGTCCTTCCATGCCCGTAATTATATCGTTCCACGTGCTTCGACTGCGCGTGCAACGCCGGGTTCGCCTACGGCGCCTTCACCCGGAAGATCTCGAAGCGCTGCGTGACCTCGACCACGTCGCCGGGCCTCACCGTGATCGCGTCGCTGCCGTCCTCGAGCTCGAGCTCGCGCTGGTTGGCGTACACGTTCGGCGTCGTGAGCAGGGTGGACGCCTGCTCGTCCTCGTCCGCAAGGAGCAGGCCCGTTGCCGAGGGCGCGCCCCAGGCCTTCACCGTCACGGCGCGCGCCATGGACGCGAGGTACTGCAGGCCGAACTCCATGCCCCCGTCATCGAAGACGGTGATCCAGCGCACCACGCCGATGGCCCAGTGCGGCTTGCCGGGAAGCTTGATCCCGGCGACTTCGCCGACCGCGATGGGCTGCTCGGTCCTGCCCAGCCGGCGCACGCGAAGGCCGCCCTTGCTTTCGTTGACGACGTCCCACTCGAACACGGGGATCGGCTCGTCCTCGGGGTCCATCGGCAGCGGCATGACCGGCATCGTGATGCCCCGGCGCAGCTGCTCGTCCTGGCGCGCCAGGTCGATCTTCGACTGGAGCGCCACGAAATGGCCCACGCCGTCGAGTCCCATCGAGATGGCTACGGTGTTCTCGCTGGGGTCGCGCCGCGACGTGCGCTTGGGCGGATCACCCCACAGCTTCGCCAGCTTGGCGATGAGGTCTGCTTCCGAGATTCCCTTGGCCTTTGTGACCGAAGCGGGCGTGGCGCGCAGCTTGTCGACGACCGGATTGGCGTCCAGCAGGCGCCAATCGGGGCCGCCGGTTTCGTCGAGCTTGCCGATGGAGGGCTTTGGCGGCTTGTCGGTGTTGCAGGGGACGATGAAGTGGCCGCCGGGCCGGGTGCGCGGCCGCGCCTGCCCCAGCGTGGCAAGGCCCCGGTGGGTATGCAGGCGCCGCAGGACGCGATCGGCTTCTCCCCGCCCCAGGCGATACGGGTCGGTGAGCGAGAGCATGAGCGCCTCGATGTAGATGTCGGCGATGGTGCCGCCGTCGGCGGGGTCGCGCGCAAGGCCCAGGG
>CAMPHL010000214.1 GCA_946885905.1 uncultured Pseudomonadota bacterium
CTTGAAGCTCCCGCGCCCGGTGCAGGCGCGCCGCGCCTCGATCGGCGAAACGTCGCCCGGCGCTCCCCGGCTGCTGGGCGAATCGCCGGCCATCCAGCGGGCGCGCGAGATGATCGAGAAGCTGGCCCGCTCCCAGGCGCCGGTATACATCACCGGCGAGTCCGGCAGCGGCAAGGAAGTCGCCGCGCGCCTCATCCACGCCGGCTCCTCGCGCGCGGACGCGCCCTTCGTGGCGGTGAACTGCGGCGCCATTCCCGAGAACCTGATGGAGAGCGAGTTCTTCGGCTACAAGCGCGGCGCCTTCACCGGGGCCGACAGCGACAAGATCGGCTACGTGCAGGCGGCGGAGAAGGGGACGCTGTTCCTGGATGAGGTGGGCGACCTGCCGCTCGCCATGCAGGTGAAGCTGCTGCGCGTGATCCAGGAGAAGAAGGTGCGCCGCGTGGGCGACACGCAGGAGGAGCCGATGGACGTGCGCATCATCTCGGCCACGCACCGCAGCCTCTCGGAACAGGTCGAGGCGGGGCAGTTCCGCCAGGACCTCTTCTATCGACTGAACGTGATCGAGCTCAAGATGCCCAGCCTGCGCGAGGTCCCCGAGGACATCCCGCTCATGGTGAACGAGGTCCTGACACGGATTGCCCGCCACAATGGGACGGGCACGCCGCCCACCTTCACCGACGAGGCGATGCTGGCGCTGCGCCGGTACGACTTCCCCGGCAACGTGCGCGAGCTGGAGAACATCCTCGAGCGCGCGATGGCGCTGTGCACGGAGAACAAGATCACCGCGACCGACCTGTACCTGACCCAAGGCGCTTCCAAGGACCGCCCGGTGGTGCTCGACGGCGCGGTGGGCACGCGCGGCCTGCCGCTGCACGAGTTCCTCGACCAGGTCGAGCGCGAGGTGATCATGAAGGCGCTCGAGTCCACGCGCTTCAACAAGACCGCGGCCGCCAAGCTGCTGGGCATCACCTTCCGGTCGCTTCGCTACCGCCTCGACCGGCTCGGCATCGACTGAAAAAATGGTGTCAGACACCTGCTGGTTGTTTCGCCTATTGATAACTGGTGTCTGACACCATTTTTCACACCAGCTTTCGGGCTTCGCCCTACTGTGACGATCGCCCGGAGGGCGAGCGGGTCACGCTGCTGGTGATCCACAACATCTCGCTGCCCCCCGGAGAGTTCGGCGGCCCGCACATCGACGAGCTCTTCATGGGGACTCTCCACCCGGGCGCGCATCCGTATTTCGCGGGCCTGGCGGGGCTGCGAGTGTCTGCCCACTACCTGATCCGGCGCGACGGCACGGTCATCCAGTATGTGCAGCCCGAGAAGCGCGCCTGGCATGCGGGCGTGTCGAGCTGGAAGGGGCGTGAGAAGTGCAACGACTTCTCGATCGGCATCGAGCTCGAGGGCGCCGACGACGTGCCCTTCGCCGAACCGCAGTACGAGGCGCTGGCAAGGATCACGCGCGAGCTGCAGGAGCGATTCGGCCCGCTCGACATCGTCGGCCACAGCGAGATCGCGCCGGGACGCAAGACCGATCCGGGGCCGTGGTTCGACTGGAACCGATTTCGAGCCGCGCTCGGCTGACCGGCGCCATTCTCGCGCCCAGTTGACCTGCATCACGCAGGCGCATTCCCTGCGCGCGACGATCTCCTAAGGATTCCTTAAGGGGGCCTGCCGAACATGGGCACCGAGGCAGCCATCCCGGCTTGCCCCCCTTGAAAGGAGATCGCAAATGAAAGCCATCGTTCTTGCGGCCGCGTTCGCAGCCGCGCCGGCCCTCGCCACCGAGACCTGTCCCGCCACACCGAAGGACAAGTGGCTTCGGCCCGAAGAGGTGCAAGTAAGGCTCGAGCAGAAGGGCTACGAAGTTCGCCGAGTCAAGCGCGAAGGCTCGTGCTTCGAGGTGAAGGCGTCGAAGGAAGGCAAGCGCGTCGAGGTCTACGTGAACCCCGCCGACGCCACCGTCGTCAAGGAAAAGGCGAAGTCGTGAGCGCGCGGCCGCATGCCCTAACTGCGGCCGCCGTGCCGGTGTGGGACCCGCTGGTGCGGGTCCTGCACTGGACGCTCGCCGCCGCGGTCATCGTCGGATACGCCACGGGCGATGACGGCGGCAAGTGGCACGAACGCATCGGTTACGTGGCGCTCGCCGCCGCCGGCCTTCGAATCGTGTGGGGGTTCGCCGGCAGCACCCGTGCGCGCTTCGCCGACTTCGTGCCCAGTCCCGGGGGGCTCAATGCATATGTCTGCGCCCTGGTCGCCCGCCGGGAGCCGCGCTACGTCGGCCACAACCCGCTGGGTGGCACCTGGATCGTGCTGATGCTGGCGCTCGTGCTCGCCGCGGGCGCGAGCGGGTGGGGCCTTGCGATGCTCGGCGAGGATGAATACGAATGGCTCGAGGACCTGCACGAGGGCCTGGCCGCAACGTTGCTCGCCGCGGCCGCCATCCACGTCGCGGGCGTCGCGTGGGAGAGCCTGCGCCATGGCGAGAATCTCGTGCGCGCGATGTTCACCGGGCGCAAGCGTCCGCCGCGGCCGGGAGATCGTTGAGGCCGTGGGCCGCATCCTCCTGGTCGAGGACGACGCGCCGCTGGGCGAGGGTGTGAAGGCCGGCCTCGAGGATGCGGGCCACACGGTGGCATGGGTGCGCGACGGGCGCCACGGCCGCGAGGCGATCGCCACCGGCGAATTCACCGCCGTGGTCCTCGACCTGGGCCTGCCGCGCCTGGATGGCCTCGCGATCCTCAAGGAAATGCGCGCGAAGGAGGATCCCACGCCGGTGCTCATCCTTACCGCGCGCGACACCGTCGAGGATCGAGTGAAGGGCCTGGACGCGGGCGCGGACGACTATCTCGTGAAGCCCTTCGCGCTCGAGGAGCTCAAGGCGCGCGTGCGCTCGCTCGCCCGGCGCCGGTCGGGACGAGCGTCCAACCGCATCGCGCATCGTGGCGTGGAGATGGACCTCGAATCGCACCGCGTCGCGTGCCGCGGCGCCCCGGTGGAGCTTGCGCCCAGGGAGTTCGCGGTGCTGGAGGCGCTGCTCGCGCATCCCGGCCGAACGCTCACCCGAGGTCAACTCGAGGAGGGGCTCTACGCATGGGGCCGCGAGGTCGAATCCAACGCGATCGAGGTCCACGTCCACCACCTGCGCGCGAAGCTCTATCCCGAGCTCATCCGGACGGTCCGCGGCGTGGGCTACGTGATCGATGCCTGATCGCGCGCCTTCGCTGCGCAAGCGCCTGCTCGTGCTGGTGCTGGGGGCGCTCAGCCTCGCATGGGTGGCGGTGGCGATCGCGACCTACCTGGATGCGCGCGTGCACACCGGCCGCATGCTCGACGCGCAACTGGTCGAATACTCCGAAGTGCTGGGGGCGATCGCGAGCCACGAGGCGCTCGAGATCGCCGGCACCACGACGCGCCACGATCCCGCATACGTCCAGAGCTGCACCTACCAGGTGTACGGCCTCGACGGCTCGCTGCTGATGCGATCGCACGACGCTCCCAACGGCGCGCTCGCTGCCGCAGAAGGTTTCTCCGACGTGCGTTCCGCCGGCATCGATTGGCGTGCGTATCGCCGCACCGACCCCGCCGACGGCTTGGTGATCATCGTCGCGCACGGCATTGCCGAGCGCGAGCAGCTCGTGCGCGACCTTGCCTTGCGCCTGGTCGTGCCGCTCGCGATCGGCCTGCCCACCCTCGCCATCGCGCTCTGGCTCGCGGTCACGCGCGCGTTGCGCCCGCTGGAGCAGCTCGCGGGGCAGGTCCGCGGACGACAGGCCGATCACCTGGCCCCCATCGACGCGCGCGGCGCGCCTGCCGAAGTCGAGCCGCTGGTGGCCGCCACCAACCAGCTCTTCGCCCGGCTCGAGCGATCGTTCGACAACGAGCGGCGTTTCACGGGGGATGCCGCGCACGAGCTGCGCACGCCTCTTGCCGCGCTGCGCACGCATGCCGAGGTTGCGCTTACGACCGCGCACGACGGTCGACGGCGGCGCGCGCTCGGCCAGGTGGTCGAGGGCGTGGAACGCGCCACGCGCCTGGTCGACCAGATGCTCGCCCTCGCGCGGATGGACGCGGCGCATCCGCAGCCGCTCACCGCCGAAGTGGACCTTCGCGGCGTTTGCGAGGAGGCGGTGCAGGATGCGAGTGCCGCCGCTGCGGCGCGCGGCATCGCGCTGCGCCTGGAAACGCCGGTCGAAGTCAGGGTTCGCGGCGACCGCACGATGCTGCTTGCGCTGCTGCGCAACCTCATCGAGAACGCCGTGCGCTTCGCGCCCGATTCGGGCACGGTCCGCGTCACGGCGCTCGGGCAGGGGTCTTCGGGCCTGCTCGCCGTCGAAGACGACGGCCCCGGCTTGCCGGCCGAGCTTCGCGGCCGGATCTTCGACCGATTTTTCCGCGGCCGCGACGGCCGCGGTGCGGGCAGCGGCCTTGGCCTTTCCATCGCGCGCCGCATCGTGGAGCTTCACGGCGGCACCGTCGGCGCCTTTTCGAGCCCGGCGCTGGGCGGCTTGCGCGTCGAGGCGAAGTTTCGCCTCGCGCCATAAGGAATCGCTAAGGTGCGCCGCGTAGCTTCGCTCCTACATCAACCCGCAAAGGAACGAAGCCATGAATCGCCCCTCGCTCGCATCAGTCGTCACGATCGTCCTCGCCCTCGGCGCCGCCTTCAACGCGAACGCGAATGTCGGATCCCACGAGCATGGGCACGCCGCGCACGCCGAGGCCGGAAAGCTCACGCTGGACAACGGCCGCAAATGGGCGACCGACGAAGCGCTTCGCACCCACATGGGCGCCATCCACGCCGCGCTCATCGGCCAGCGCCAGGCGATCATCGCCCGATCGCTCGGCAACGACGCGGCGCGCGCGCTCGGCGAGCTGATCGAGACTCGCGTCGCGGCCATCGTCGGCGAGTGCAAGCTCGAGCCTCGTGCGGACGAGAACCTGCACATCGTCGTCGCCGACCTGCTCGAAGCTTCCGACCTGCTGCAGGGCAAGGCCAAGGGATCGGCGGACGACGGGGCCGCCAAGGCGGTGCGCGCCACGCAGATGTACCTCACCTACTTCGACCACCCCGGCCTGGGCCCGGTCTACGGCGCTTATCCCACGCCGGGGACGGCACCCATGCATGGGCGCTCGACCCAATTCGGCCAGGGCATGAGGTGAGTCATGCGC
>CAMPHL010000215.1 GCA_946885905.1 uncultured Pseudomonadota bacterium
CCTTCCAGACCTGGCGCAAGTCCTCGCCGATGGAGCGCTCGAAGGTCCTGCGCAAGGTGGCGGAGATGTCGCGCCAGCGCGCCAAGGAGATCGGCGCCAACATCACGCTCGACATGGGCAAGCCGGTCGCCGAGGCCGTGGGCGAGGTGACGGTGTGCTCGGAGCACGCCGATTGGGCGGCCGAGGAATGCCGCCGCATCTACGGCCGCGTGATCGCGCCGCGCACCGAGGGCGTGCGGCAGTTCGTGGTGAAGGAGCCGATCGGCGTCGTGGCCGCGTTCTCGCCGTGGAATTTCCCGTTCAACCAGGCGATCCGCAAGATCGTCTCGGCCTTGGGCGCGGGCTGCACCATCATCATCAAGGGGCCCGAGGATGCGCCGAGCGCGGTGGTGGCGATCGCGCGGCTCTTCCACGAGGCGGGCCTGCCGCCGGGATGCCTCAACATCGTATGGGGCGTGCCGAGCGAGGTCTCGACCTACCTCATCCAATCGCCCATCGTGCGCAAGATCTCGTTCACCGGCTCCGTGCCGGTGGGTAAGCACCTCGCTGCGATGGCCGGCTCGCTCATGAAACCTGCCACGATGGAGCTGGGTGGCCACTCGCCCGTGATCGTGTGCGACGACGCCGACGTCGAAGCCGCGGCCGATATCATGGCCGGCTCCAAATTCCGCAATGCGGGGCAGGTGTGCGTCTCGCCCACCCGCTTCTACGTGCAGGAGAAGGCGTACGACAAGTTCGTCGCGCGCTTCCTCGACAAGGTGAAGGGCCTCAAGGTCGGTCCGGGCACCGAGCCCGACACGAAGATGGGACCGCTCGCGTTCAAGCGCCGCGTGCCCACGATCGCGAGCTTCGTCGAGGACGCCGACGCGCGCGGCGCCAAGATCCTTTCCGGCGGCCACAAGATGGGCGAACGCGGCGCCTTCTTCGAGCCCACCGTCGTCGCGGAGCCTCCGGACGATTCCAAGCTCATGACCGAGGAACCCTTCGGCCCGATCCTCGGCGTGAAGCGCTTCAAGGAGCTCGACGACGCCATCGAGCGCGCCAACTCGCTCCCCTTCGGCCTCGCCGCGTACGCCTTCACGACCAACACGAAGAACGCCACCAGGATCGGCGACGCGCTCGAATCCGGCATGGTGACGATCAACCACCTGGGCTTCGCGCTCGCGGAAGTCCCGTTCGGCGGCGTGAAGGACAGCGGCCACGGCAGCGAGGGCGGCAGCGAAACGTTCGACGGCTACCTGGTCACGAAATTCGTGACGCAGAAGGGGTGAAGCTCGACGTCACCGGCAAGCGCGTCGTCGTCGCCGGCGCAAGCCGCGGCATCGGCCGCTCCATCGCGCTCGCGTTCGCCGAATCCGGCGCGGCGGTTTCGATCTGTGCGCGCGGCGCGGAGGCTCTCGAAGCGACGCGCAAGGAGCTCGCGGCGAAAGGCGGCGCCGTCCACGCGGCCAGGTGCGATCTCGCCTCCGACGCGGAGATCGCGCGCTACATCCCCGAAGCCGCCAGGGCGTTGGGCGGAATCGATGTCCTCGTGAACAACGCCACGGCCGGTGCGGTGGGCGACGCCGATGAGGCGTGGGACGAGAGCCTCTCCGTGGATCTACTGGCGGTCGTGCGCGCGTCGCGCGCCGCGATGCCGTTCCTCGAGAAGGGAAACGAGCCCAGCATCATCAACATCGCATCAGGCTCGGGCCTGAATCCTTCGGCGCGTACGCCGGCCTACGGAGCCGCGAAGGCCGCGGTCATCCACTACACCCGCACCCAGGCCGCGACGCTCGCGATGAAGGGCATCCGCGTGAACTGCGTGGCGCCCGGCTCGATCGAGTTTCCCGGCGGCTCGTGGGAAGAGCGCAGGACCTCGGATCCCGCGCTGTACAACCAGGTGCTGAAGTCCATGCCCGCCGGCCGCCTGGGCAAGCCCGAGGAGGTCGCCAGCGTGGTGCTGTTCCTCGCATCCCCGCTGGCGAACTGGGTGACGGCGCAGGTGATCGGCGTGAACGGCGGGCAGGGCTTCGCCAGATAGCTCCAGGGATGGTCAGACCGACCCGTCCCCCATCTTCCGCTGGAGCTGCAGCAGGTTCGCCTCCATGCGTGTGAGTAGCGGCAGTGTCTCCTGGATCGCGTGCTTGAGCTCGAGATAGGCCTCGAGCTCGCCAGGCAGGTGATTACGCGCCGGGTTGCGCATGCCGATGAGGATGCCGGCGAGCCCCGCCTTGGCGTCCTGGATGTCGACGAGGAAATCCGCGACGAGGAGGGGATCGGGAGGAACCTCGCCGGATTGCACGGCGGGCAGGTACCTTTCCATCTCCTGGAGCGTAAGGGTGAGCGGCGACTCGACACCCACGACCTTCATCGTCTCGGCGGCGACGCCGCGGAGGTTGGGAAACTGCTCCGCGCGCGCGGCAGCATCGCGCACTTTCTGGACGGCGGGAAGCAACAGGCCGATCAGGATCGCGATGATCGCGATCACGACCAGCAGCTCGATCAGGGTGAAGCCGCGTAGGCGGACTGCCGTGGCGGTGGAGCTCATGGGCGCACCTCCGGGAGGGGACGGGTTGTGCGCCAAGTTGGATGGTTGTTTTCCGCAACGATGCGCCCGGCGGCCCGGGGCGGCAAGCGGAAAATGTCGTAACAGCCGCGCCGAAAACCCCGCACCGAGGGGAGCGCTGTTCTCGCGGCCTGCGCCGCGGATCCTTTCACATCCAGCCATCGCCGTGCCCGCTTGCGGGGCCTGGCGATGGCCGGAGGGGCGTCAGGAGGCGGCCTGGGCGGCCGGTTGGTTGAGGACGAGCTGCTGCGTCGTGAGCGAGCTGGCGATCTTGGCGTCGGCCGCGTGCGCGCTCGCGATCTCGATGGCGCGCTTGCGTTGCGCTTCGGAAACCGTCACGCCAACCAGCGTGATCACGTCCTTGTCCGGCACCACGACGATCTTGGAGGCTTTGAGCGACCCATCCGCATTCAGCGCATCGACGATCGGTTTCACGCGCTCGGCTTCGGGCGCATTGTCGGTGCGGAAGGCGCTGGCGATGGGTTCCTCGATGAGATTGGCCGGCGGCTTCGGAACCGGGACATCGCTGTTGACCTGCAGAGTGGCCGCGGCGCCGGAATCGGCCGAGGCGGTAGTGGAATCGGCTGCAGTGGCGCCCGGAGCTGGGGCCGAAGGCGTGTTCTGCGCGAGGGCGACTGGAACGGCAATGGCGGCGATGGCCGCCGCGAGGGCGCGAGCAATGGGTTTCATCGGGATCTCCTGGTGACTTCTCCCTTCGACTCGCAACCGAGCGGATGATCGCGGCGCCGATCGGCGCATGCCCCTTTCCTACAGGGGCATGCGCGCGGCGCTACTCAGCGATACCGGTGATACGAATACCCCAGGCTGAGCGATGGGGCCGGCGTGTAGTAGCGCGGGTAGTACGTCGGGCCGTAGTAGCGGTAACTCGGGCGGTCGTAGTAGTAGTACGGGTCGTTGTATGCATACGCGGAGTCGTAGTACGTGCCGTCGTACGCACAGCCGCCGAGGAGCACGGCGCCGGCGGCGAGCGCGAGCAGGGATTTGCGAACCATGTTCACCTCCATTGGCATATCCGTGTGGTGCGCGGGGGAGAGCGAGGTTCCGGGGCGCATTTGTAAATCCGGCGGGGGCCTACAGCAGCGTCGAACCGCAGCCACCGGCGGAATTGCGGCTACCATGGCGCCATGCACGACATCGTGATTCGCAACGCGACCGTCATCGACGGCACGGGAGCTCCGGGATTCAAGGCGGACGTTGCGCTCGAGGGTGGGCGCATCGCGGCCATCGGAACCGCGCTGCCGAAAGCCAGGGAGGAAATCGACGCTTCGGGCCGCGTCGTGGCGCCGGGCTTCATCGACGCGCACACGCACGACGACCGCCTGATGCTCTCGTCGCCCGACATGGCGCCCAAGGCGAGCCAGGGGGTGACCACGGTCGTCGCGGGCAATTGCGGCGTGTCGCTCGCCCCGGCACCCCGCGGGATGTCGAGGCCGGTCACCCCACCGCTCGATCTCCTCGACAACGACGGCGAGTGGTTCCGGTTCGGGTCGTTCGCGGATTACGTCGAAGCGCTTCGCGCCGCGCCGCCGGCGACGAATTGCGCGCTCCTCGTCGGCCACAGCTCGCTGCGCGTCCAGACGATGGCGGACCTCGATCGCCCCGCCAACGCCGCGGAGCGGGAGGCGATGCGCAAGCTCGCGGACGAGGCCTTGGCCGCGGGCGCCATCGGCATCTCGACCGGCCTCTGGTACGAGCCCGCGCGGGCCGCGACCACGGAAGAAGTGATCGACGTGTGCCGCCCGCTCAAGGCGCACAACGGCCTGTACTGCACGCACATGCGCGACGAAGGCGACCGGATCATGGATTCGCTCGAGGAAACCTTCCGCATCGGCCGCGAGGTCGGCGTGCCCGTCGTGATCTCGCACCACAAGGTGGCCGGCAAGGCGAACCACGGGCGCTCGCGCGAAACGCTGCCCTTCATCGCCGAGCAGATGCGCAGGCAGCCCGTGGCGCTCGACTGCTATCCGTACTGCGCCTCATCGACGATCCTCTCGTACGACCGCGCGACGGCCGCCTCGAAGACGCTGGTCACGTGGTCCAAGGCGCGTCCCGAATACGCCGGCCGCGATCTGGGCGACATCGCGAAGGAGCTGGGGCTCACGGTCGAGGAAACCGTGCGGCGGCTCGTTCCGGCGGGCGCGATCTACTTCGCCATGGACGAAGCCGACGTGCGCCGCATCCTTTCCTTCGAGCACACCATGATCGGCTCCGACGGCTTGCCGCACGACGCGGCGCCGCACCCGCGGCTCTGGGGGACGTTCCCTCGAGTGCTCGGACATTACGCGCGGGGCGAAGGGCTCTTCCCGCTGGAAACCGCGATCCACAAGATGACCGGGCTCACCGCGAAGACCTTCGGTTTGGCCGACCGGGGTGTGCTCGAGCACGGCATGGCCGCGGACCTCGTGATCTTCGATCCGGAGCGCATCGAGGAGAGGGCCACATGGGAACGGCCCATGCAGGCGGCCTCCGGCATCGACGCGGTGTTCGTGAACGGAAGCGCCGTGTGGCGCGACGGCAGCGCTACCGGAGCCCGTCCCGGCCGGGTACTGAAACGGAACACCGGGGCCTGACCCAAATCAGGGCCACGCTCGGGC
>CAMPHL010000216.1 GCA_946885905.1 uncultured Pseudomonadota bacterium
GGAAAACATCGCCGAGGTCATCGACACGTACAAGGCGCATGGCATCCGGCACATCGTGGCGCTGCGCGGCGACCTGCCTTCGGGACTGGCGGCGGCGGGCGAATTCCGCTTTGCCTCCGAGCTCGTGAGCTTCATCCGGCTGCGCACCGGCGACTGGTTCCACATCGAAGTCGCCTGCTATCCCGAGTACCACCCGCAGGCCCGCCGGGCGCACCAGGACCTCGCGGCCTTCAAGGCGAAGGTGGACGCGGGTGCCGATGCCGCGATCACGCAGTACTTCTACAATCCCGACGCCTACTTCCACTTCGTGGAGCAGTGTCAGGCGCTCGGCATCAAGGTGCCGATCGTCCCGGGCATCATGCCGATCAACAATTTTTCCCAGCTCGCGCGGTTCTCCGACGCCTGCGGCGCGGAGATTCCGCGCTGGATGCGGCTCAAGCTCGAAAGCTACGGCGACGACGCCGCCTCGATCAAAGCCTTCGGCCTCGACGTGGTGACGCAGCTCTGCGACCGCCTGCTCGAGGGCGGTGCCCCGGGCCTGCACATCTATACGATGAACCAGGCGGGACCCACTTCGACGCTCTGGCAGCGCCTCGGGCTCTAGGCCCGAAACGCGGGTTCCCGGGCGGGCCGCGAGCTACAATTCCCGAAATCCCGAGGGAGATGCGCCTTGATCGCCACCACCGAGCGTCCCACCGTCGATCCTTCCCACCACCGGTCGGCGCTCGCCTCGCAGCTGAAGGCTCTGCCGCCCGAGGAGGCGGGCGCCCTGCTCGAGCGCACCCAGCCGGGCGAGGCGGCCGAGGCGCTCCAGGAGCTCAATCCCGCGATCGCCGCCGCGATCCTCGCCGAGCTGGACAAGGGCGCGCGATCGCTCATCGCCTCGTCCGCGCCGGGCGAGGTCGCGGAGCAGTGGAAGCGCAACGCTTCCTATCCGAAGGGCACGATCGGGCGGCTCATGGACGCGCCGCTCGCGGTCTTCAGCCCCGAGATGACCGTGGGCGATGCGATCGAGGCGTTGAGGCCGATCGTGCGCACGGCATTCGTCACATACATCTACGTGGTGGACGCCGAGCGCCGGCTCGATGGCCTCGCCACCATGCGCGACCTGCTCTTCAATCCGCGCGAGGCGAAGCTTTCCGAGGTGATGCTGCGCCACCCCTTCGAGCTCAAGCCCGACCAGCCGGTGCCCGACGCGATGAAGCTCACGGTGAACCGCCACTATCCCCAGTACCCGGTGTGCGACTACGACGGCAGGCTCGTGGGCCTCGTGCGTGGCGCGACACTCTTCGAGTCGCAGGCCTTCGAGATCACCGCGCAGGCCGGCTCGATGGTCGGCGTGGACAAGGAAGAGCGCATCGCCACGCCGATCGCGCAGAGCTTCAAGTTCCGCAACCCGTGGCTCCTCGTGAACCTCGTCACCGCCTTCGCCGCGGGCGGCGTGGTCGCGATCTTCCAGGGGACGCTCGACAAGCTCGTGATCCTGGCCACTTTCCTGCCGGTGCTCGCGGGACAGTCGGGCAACACCGGATGCCAGGCGCTTGCGGTTACGGTACGCGGCATCACGCTGGGCGACGTGAAGGCCGGCGGCGCGAAGCCGCTGGTATCCAAGGAAGCGATGCTGGGCCTGGCCAACGGCTCGGTCACCGGCCTGCTTTGCGGCATCGCCATGTATCTCTTCGCGATGTCGCAGAACTCGCCCCATGCCTTCCTGCTCGCGCTCGTCGTCACGCTCGCGATGATCGGCAGCTGCGCGATCAGCGGCATCTCGGGGGCCATCGTGCCGCTCGCGTTGAAGCGCCTCGGCGCGGACCCGGCAACCGCTTCGAGCATCGTGGTGACCACTGCGACGGATGTCGCGAGCATGGGCCTGCTGCTCGGCCTGGCCACCGTGGTGATCCGCTAGGGACTATGATTTCAGGCATGAAGAGCTTCGCGTTCGCAGTTCTCCTGGGCCTCGCCTGCGCGACGGCGCTGGCCCAGGGCCAGGCGTTCACCAACCGCGCCACCGAGCTCAAGGAGCAGGGCAGCGACCAGGCCCGCACGATCGCCAGCCTCAGGGAAAACACCGAGGTAAAGGTCCTGCAGCGAGGCGGCGGCTGGACCAGGGTGGAATCGGGCGGCCAGACCGGCTGGGTCAAGGTCTTCCACCTGCGCTTCCCCGCGACGGCGGCGACCGAGTCCTCCGGCGGCGGCTTCCTGTCCGGGCTTACCTCCGCCATCGGAGGCAGGCCGCGCACGCAGCAAGCGGGCATCCAGACCGTGGGCGTGCGCGGGCTCTCGCCCGAGGAATTGAAGAACGCGAGCCCCGACGGCGAGGCGCTCCAGCGCATGCACTCGTTCGCGGCCGACAAGCGCGCCGCGGAGCGCTTCGCGCGCGAGGGCAAGCTCGCCGATGTGAAGGTCGACTACAACGAGGGAGCGCACAAATGAGGGCGATCCTGCTCGCGCTGTTGCTGCCCGCGGCTGCGACCCCGGCCGCGGCGCAGTTCGACCTCGGCCGCATCATCAACAAGACGATCGAGACCACGAAGAAATTCCAGGAAGCCAACAAGGAATTCACCCAGGAGCAGGAGATCGACCTGGGCAACGGCATCACCGCGAGCATCCTGGGGGCGGTGAAGCTGCATCCCGATTCGAACCTGCAGCGCTACGTGAACCGCGTCGGCAAGTGGGTCGCGATGCACTCGGCGCGCGCGGACCTGCCGTGGCACTTCGGCGTGATCGAGGGCGACTCGGTCAACGCCTTCGCGATGCCCGGCGGCACGGTGCTGGTCTCGGCGGGCCTGGTGAAGCGCCTGGGCAGCGAGGCCGAGCTGGCGGCGGTCCTCGGGCACGAGATCGCGCACGTGGTGCTCAAGCACCAGCTGGCCGCGATCCAGTCGAGCCTCAACAGCGACGCGTGGGCGAGCGTCGGCAAGGACCTCGCCGGCGAGGCGATCGGCCGCCGCGGGGGCGATGCGTTCGGCCTCAAGAGCGCCGCGGCCAACATGGGCGTCGACGCGGTCAAGAACGGCGTGTTCCTCCGCCCGCTCGACCGCGGGATGGAGTACGAGGCCGACCGGCTGGGCGTGGTGCTTGCCGCCCGCAGCGGCTACGACCCGTACGGGCTGCCCTCGGTGATGCAGATGCTCGCGCAGGAGAAAGGCGACGGCTCGGGCGCGGACGTGTTCAGCACGCATCCGTCTGCCTCGGACCGGCTGGGCGAGCTGGAGAAATTCGTTCCTACGGTGGCAACCTCGGCCGGGCAGGGCGTCGAGGCGCGGTTCCGGCAGGTCGCCGGCGTCAAGTAGTCGTTCGTTTCTTCGCGACGAGGCGGATCGGCGCGGGCTTCATTTCGCCGGTGGCCTCGAGGGCTGCGAAGTCGAACAGCGACCGGTCCAGGAGGTGCGAGGGTGCCACGTTGGCGAGGGCGGCGAAGATGCTCTCCAGCCGGCCGGGCGATTTCCTCTCCCACTCGCGCAGCATGGCCTTCGCCTGCTTCCTCTGCAGCTGCTCCTGGCTGCCGCACAGGTCGCACGGAACGATCGGGAACCCGCGAAGCGCGGCATAGGCCTCGAGGTCGGACTCCTCCACGTAGGCGAGCGGCCGGATCACGACGTGCTTGCCGTCGTCGGAAACCAGCTTGGGCGGCATCGCCTTCAGCTTGCCGCCGTGGAAGAGGTTGAGGAAGAAGGTCTCGAGGATGTCGTCGCGGTGGTGGCCGAGGGCGATCTTCGTGGCGCCGAGCTCGGAGGCCACGCGATACAGCACCCCGCGGCGCAGGCGCGAGCACAGCCCACACATCGTGGCGCCTTCGGGAATCACGCGCTTCACGACGCTGTACGTATCCTGCACCTCGATGCGGAATTCCACGCCGGCGGACCGGAGGTAGTCGGGGAGCACGTGCTCCGGAAAGCCGGGATGGCGCTGGTCGAGGTTCACCGCGACGATCTCGAAGGGCACGGGCGACTTCTCGCGCAGGCGCATGAGAACGTCCAGCATCGCGTAGCTGTCCTTGCCGCCGGACAGGCACGCCATGACCTTGTCGCCGGCCTCGATCATGGAGTAGTCGGCGATGGCCTGGCCTACGAGGCGGCGCAAGCGCTTGGCGAGCTTGGCGCCTTCGAAGTCTGCCTTCCGGGAATCGGTCATAGATGGATGCCGCGCCCGCCGTCGACGGCCAGGATCTGGCCGGTCACGAACGGCGCGTCGAAGAGGAGGTATTTTACCGCGCCGGCCACGTCCTCCGGGCTGCCGATGCGCTTCAACGGCGTCTGCTCGGTGATGCGGCCCTTCTCCGCGGGCGCGAAGTGCTGGTCCCCGTCGGGCCACACGATGGCGCCGGGCGCGACGCCGTTCACCCGGACTTCGGGGCCGAGCTCGAGCGCGAGCGCGCGCGTGAGGCCCGCGAGCCCGGCCTTGGCGATCGAATACACGACGAAGTCCTTCAGCGGGCGCTCGGCATGGATGTCGACGAGGTTCACGATGGCGCCGCGCGCCTCGCGCAGCCACGGCGCCGCGGCCTGCGAGAGGAACAGCGGTGCGCGCAGGTTGCTGCCGACGAGATCGTCCCATTCGCCCTCGCCGATGCCGCCGAAGGGCGTGGGATAGAACGACGAGGCATTGTTCACGAGCGCGTCGAGGCGCCCGAAGGCCTGGACCGATTGCTCGACCAGCGCGGGCAGGCCCGCCAGGTCCAGCAGGTCCGCCTGCACCACGGCACAGGAGCCTGCCCGCAGCGCGCTCAGCTCTTCGCGCAACTGCTCGGCCTCCGCGCGCGAGCGGTGGCAGTGGAGCACCACGTTGGCGCCAGCGGCGTGCAGCGTGCGCGCGGTGGAGGCACCGATGCGCCGCGCCGCGCCGGTGATGAGGACCGCGCCATCGTGCATGCTATATTCGGACGAGAAGAACGATTAAGCGAAGTTTAGCCGAGCCCGGCCCCGCACCGCTCGCGATGACGCTCAGCGCCGACCCGATCCTGCCGCCTCCCTCGCCCGAAGCAGCGGCGCATTCCGCGCGGCTCGCCGAGCACATCGCGAGGACCATCGCTTCCGAAGGCGACTGGGTTCCCTTCTCCCGCTACATGGAGCTCGCGCTGTACGCGCCGGGCATGGGCTACTACACCGCCGGCGCGCGCAAGTTCGGGCCCGAGGGCGATTTCGTCACCGCGCCCGAGATC
>CAMPHL010000217.1 GCA_946885905.1 uncultured Pseudomonadota bacterium
GGGCACGCCGCAGGCCACCGTCACGCGACTGACCACCGAGGTCTCGCGCGTCCTCGCGACCCCCGAGGTGCGCGAGCGCTTTTCCAAGCTCGGCATCGAGCCGGTGGGATTGCCCCCCGTCGAGGCCGCCCGCTTCCTCGACGACGAGATCGCCAAGTGGGCGAAGGTCATCAAGGCCGCCAACATCAAGGCCGACCCCTGATCGGCCAACGGAGGAAGAATCGATGAAGAAAACCACCGCCATGGCGGCCGCCGCGATCGCCATCCTGTCCGTCCTCGCCGAGCCCGCTCGCGCGCAGGACTATCCCTCGCGGCCGATCACCCTGATCGTCCCCTGGCCCGCGGGAGGATCGACCGACACGCACCTGCGCAAGCTCTCCGAGATCGCCTCCCGGCACCTGGGGCAGCCGATCGTCATCGAGAACAAGCCCGGCGGCGGCGGGATGATCGGCCCTGCGGGCATGGCGAAGAATTCGGCGCCGGACGGCTACACCATCTCGCAGCTCACCATCAACGCGCTGCGGCAGCCGCACATGCAGAAGGTCGACTGGGACCCCCTCAAGGACTTCACGTGGATCATCGGGGTTTCGGGCTACACGTTCGGCATGGTGGTGAAGAGCGACTCGCCGATGAAATCCTTCGACGACGTGATCAAGTACGCGAAGGCGAACCCCGGCAAGTTCTCGTTCTCGTCCACCGGCATCGGCACCTCGCCCCACCTGCTGGTCGAGCAGGTCGCGGACAAGGCGGGCGTGAAGCTGCTGCACGTGCCCTACAAGGGCAACGCCGATTCGACGCAGGCCCTCATGGGCGGCCACGTCATGGCGCAGTCCGACGCCACCGGCTGGGGCAAGTTCGTCGACGCCGGCACCTTCCGGCTGCTCGTCACCTTCGGCGACCAGCGCACACGCTGGGGAGCGCCGACCGCTAAGGAGCTGGGATACGACGTGGTCTCGTACTCTCCTTACGGAATTGCCGGCCCCAAGGGAATGGACCCACGGGTCGTGAAGACGCTGCACGACGCCTTCAAGAAGGCGATGGACGATCCCGAGCACAAGAAGGTCCTCGAGCAGCTCGACCAGGTGTACTGGTACAAGTCCACCGCGGACTATCGAAAATGGGCCGAGGAGACCTACGTTTCGGAACATGCCCTGGTCCAGCGCCTGGGGCTGCTGGTGAAGTAAAAAAGGCCGGAAAATCACCGGGAAACCACGGCCATTTCGCGTATAATGGGTTTCAGGGTCTGGCGGCGTCTCACCCGGTTGACGCCCCGCCCGGTTCGCGGTCGAGTTCCCGTCCCCGAATTTCCATCTGGAGCCAACATTCGTCTGCCTGAACCGGTTTCGAGGGCTTGTCCCTCGCGGGCCGATTCAATCTGTTCAGGAGACTGACATCGGTACGTCCTTCGAAAGCCTCGGGCTGATCCCCGAGCTGCTTCGCGCCGTCGCGGAGCAAGGCTACACAACCCCCACTCCCATCCAGGCGCAAGCCATCCCCGTCGTCCTCTCGGGCCGCGACCTGCTCGGCGCCGCCCAGACCGGCACCGGCAAGACCGCGGGCTTCACGCTTCCCCTGCTGCAGCGGCTCGCACCCATGGCGACGAAGAGCTTTTCGCCCGCGCTGCATCCGGTGCGCTGCCTCATCCTCACGCCGACGCGCGAGCTCGCGATCCAGGTCCACGACAGCGTGAAGTCGTACGGCAAGCACGTCCCGCTGCGCTCGTTCTGCGTCTACGGCGGCGTGAACATCAACCCCCAGATCGAGGAGATGAAGCGCGGCGTCGAGATCCTCGTCGCCACGCCGGGCCGGCTGCTCGACCTGGTCGGCCAGAAGGCCGTGAACCTCGGCAAGGTGCAGATCCTGGTCCTGGACGAAGCCGACCGCATGCTCGACATGGGCTTCATCCCGGACATCAAGCGCATCATCGCGCTCATTCCGGCGATGCGGCAGACGCTGCTCTTCTCGGCCACGTTCTCCGACGAGATCCGCAAGCTCTCGGCGCAATTCCTGAAGGACCCGGCGACGGTCGAAGTGGCGCGCCGCAACACGCCGGCCGAGGCGGTGACCCAGTACGTCTACCACGTCGAGGCCAACCGCAAGCGAGAGCTCCTGTCGCACCTCGTACGCAGCAACGCGTGGGACCAGGTCCTGGTCTTCACGAAGACGAAGCACGGCGCGAACCGCCTCGCTTCGCAGCTCCAGCGCGACAAGATCAACGCCGACGCGATCCACGGCAACAAGAGCCAGAATGCGCGCATCCGCGCGCTCGAGGACTTCAAGGTCGGCAAGGTGAAGGTGCTCGTGGCGACGGACATCGCGGCGCGCGGCCTGGACATCGAGGAGTTGCCGCACGTAGTGAACTTCGACCTGCCCCACGTGGCCGAGGACTACGTGCACCGTATCGGCCGCACCGGCCGCGCCGGCGCCACCGGTGAAGCGCTCTCGCTCGTGTGCGGCGAGGACCGCCCGCTGCTGGGGGCGATCGAGCGCCTAATCAACCGCAAGATCGACGTCCGCCACGCCGAAGGATTCGATGGACGCGCGCCGGCTCGCTCCGAGCCCGAACGCGCCCCGGCGGCTCCGGCAGCCCGCAGAGGCGAAGAGAAACGGCCGCGCAAGGGCGAGCGCCCTGCGCGGGGAAGCGAGGAAAAGCGCCGTGTGCGCTCCGACCGCGCGCCGCGACATCGCTCGGCGCCGCCGCCGCAGGTATCGGGCAACAGCGGCGGCATGGATTTCAGCAAGCCATACGAGCCCAGCCCCTCGGCCCTCGCGGCCGACAGTGAACCCGCGCAGGTGAAGCGCGGTCGCCAATCGCAGCCGATCCCGGCACTCTTCCGCAAGAAAGCCGCCTAAGGCTCCCATGCGCGACGCGACGCCGCAGACCATCCGGCTGCAGGACTACACGCCGCCTGCGTTCCTGATCTCGACCGTCGAGCTCGACGTGGACATCCGGGAATCCCAGGCGACCGTGCGCTCGACGCTCAAGCTCACGCGAAACGCGGCACACCCGCAAGCCGGCGCGCCCCTGGTCCTCGACGGACGCGAGCTCGAACTGGTCTGGGTCGCGATGGACGGTCGGCAGCTCCAGCAGGGCGAGTACCGCGTCGACGAGAACCACCTCGTGATCGAGCAGGCTCCCGACGCCTTCACCCTGCAGGCGGTCGTGCGCTTCGATCCCTGGAAGAACACCAAGCTCGAGGGGCTCTATGCGACCAAGTCGGGGCTCGTCACGCAGTGCGAAGCCGAGGGCTTCCGGCACATCACCTACTTCATCGATCGTCCCGACGTGATGGCCACCTATGCCGTCACGCTCTGCGCGGCGAAGGCCCGCTTCCCCCGCCTGCTCGCCAATGGCAACCTCGTTGCGAACGGCGACGGGCAACCCGCGGGCTGGTTCCTGCCTTCGCAGCATGAAGGGCTGCACTGGGCGCGGTGGGAAGACCCGTTTCCCAAGCCCTGCTACCTCTTCGCGATGGTGGCCGCGCAGCTCGAGATGCTGGAGGACCACTTCACCACCCGCTCGGGCAAGCGCGCGCTGCTCCAGGTCTACGTCGAGCAGGACAAGCTCGACCAGGCCGGATTCGCGATGAACTGCCTCAAGCGCTGCATGGAATGGGACGAGCACGCCTTCGGGCTCGAGCTCGACCTCGAGCGCTTCATGATCGTGGCGGTCTCGGACTTCAACGCCGGCGCGATGGAGAACAAGGGGCTCAACATATTCAACACGAAGTACGTCCTCGCGCGGGCGGACACCGCCACCGACATGGACTACTTCGGCGTGGACCGCGTGGTCGCGCACGAGTACTTCCACAACTGGACCGGCAACCGGGTGACGTGCCGCGACTGGTTCCAGCTTTCCCTCAAGGAAGGCCTCACGGTCTATCGGGACCAGGAGTACAGCGCCGACGAGTACTCGCGCCCGGTCGTCCGGATCCAGGAGGTGCGAGGGCTGCGCGAGCGCCAGTTCCCCGAGGACGCGGGGCCCATGGCGCACCCGGTCCGGCCCGACTCGTACGTCGAGATCAACAACTTCTACACCAGCACCGTCTACGAGAAGGGCGCCGAGGTGGTGCGCATGTACGCGACGATCCTCGGCAAGGAAGGCTTCCGCCGCGGCATGGACCTGTACTTCCAGCACCATGACGGCAAGGCCGTGACCTGCGACGACTTCCGCGCGGCCATGGCGATCGCGAACGATGTGGACCTTTCGCAATTCGCGCGCTGGTATTCGCAGGCGGGCACGCCGGTGGTCGAGGCGAGCGGCTCGTACGACGCCCGCAAGCGCACCTACACGCTGCGCCTCAGGCAGAGCTGCCCGCCCACGCCCGGGCAGGAAACGAAACTGCCTTTCGTGATTCCCTTCGCCGTCGGGCTCGTCGACCAGGACGGCCGGGACATTGCGCTCAGGCTTGAAAGCGGACCCTCGTTCGGCAAGGGCACCTTCACCGGCTCCGAGACCATCGTGCTCGCCCTGCCCGAGGAAGAGCAGGATTTCGTGTTCGGCGGCGTCGATGAGCACCCCGTGCCCTCGCTGCTGCGCGGATTCTCCGCCCCGGTGCACGTTCGCTACAACTATTCCGACGCGGAGCTCACGCACCTGCTCGCCTACGACTCGGATGCGTTCAATCGCTGGGAGGCGGGGCAGGTGATGACCACGCGCGTGCTGCTTGCCGGCGTGGAGCAGCTGCGCAAGGGTCGGGAGATGGAGGTGCCGCTGGCCCTCGTCGAAGCGTATGGACGGCTCCTCACGCTGGGCTCGCGCGACCCCGCCTTCGCCGCGGAGTGCATGCAGCTTCCTTCCGAGAACTACCTCGCCGAATGCATGGAGGTCGCGGACCCGGCGCTCATCCACGAGGCGCGCACGCGCTTCATGCGCGACCTCGCGACGCGCTACCGCACGCGCTTCGAGGGTGCCTTCCGCCACTTCACGACGGTCGGGCCCTACTCGCCCGACGCCGCCGCGGCGGGACGCAGGGCCTTGCGCAATTCGGCGCTCACTTACGTAGCCACCATCGACGACGCCACGGCCCGTGCGCTCGCCTTCCTCGAATATCGCCGTGCGGAGAACATGACCGACGCGATGGCCGCGCTCGCGTGCCTCGCGAACAGCGCCGGCGCCGAACGCGACCGCGCGCTCGCCATGTTC
>CAMPHL010000218.1 GCA_946885905.1 uncultured Pseudomonadota bacterium
GTAGAAGCCCATCCCGATGAGGATGCCGAAGAGGATGCGCAGGCCCACCCCGCCCGATCGCCCCGTGGCAAGGGCGAAGGGGATCGCCAGCACCATCATCGAGAGCGCGGCCACCGGATAGAGCAGCTTGCTCCAGTACGCGATCTCGTAGCGCGTGGCGCGTTGCCGGTTGTCCTTCAGGTGCTCGATGTAGGCCCGCAGGTTGGACGCCGACATGCGCTCGGGCACGATCTTCAGCACCGAGAGGATGTCGGGCGTGAGCACCGAGGTCCAGGTGACCTGGGGAAGCTTCTGCAGCACGGCGCGCTCGCCCTCGAAGCGCGTGAGCTCCACGTTCGAGAGGGTCCATTGGTTGGGACCCGCGTAAGCGCCCTTCTCGGCGCGGCTGATCGCCGAGAGGCGGTGTGTGCGGTCGAACTCGTAGATGCGGATGTTGAGCAACTCGGTGTCGGGCGTGACGTCCTGGATGTTCACGAAGCTGCGATCGTCCTTCACCCAGAAGCCGGAGCGGAACTCGCGCGCCACGATCGAGCGCGTGGCCTTGAGCCGCAGTCCCTTGGCCGCTTCCTCGGTCTGGGGCGCGATCCACTCGCCCATGAGCACGGTGCCCGCGGCGAGCACCATCCCGGCGCCGATCACGTGCAGGGCGAGCTGCCGCAGCGACAGGCCGGAGGCGCGGAGCACGGTGATCTCCGACTGCTCGGACATGCGGGCCAGCGCGAAGAGCGTGCCCATGAGCCCCGCGGCCGGAAGCAGCACGTACGCGTGCGAGGGCAGCATGAGCGCCACGTACCCCATCATGGCCGTGAGCCGGTAGTTGCCGCGGCCCAGGTCGTCGAGCTCCTTGATGAGGTCGAAGAAGAAGAAGAGCGCCAGGAGCGCCAGCAGCATGAGCACGCTGGTCGCGAGGATCTCGCGCGCGAAGTAGCGGAACAGCATCCGTCGATGTTAGCTCACGGGTGCGGGCTCGCCGCCGCCGTGCCGCTCCCACCATGCGCGGGCCTCGGCCTCGGTCCACGGATGGTCCCGCCCGATCCGCGCCAGGACCTCCTGTACCTCGTCGATCCCCGCGGGGCGGGCGTCGCGGTCCTTCGCGAGGCAGCGATCGACCAGCTCGGCCAGCTCGTCGGGGACCCCTCTTACCGCCTCCGCGAGGGGCGGCGCCGGCTCGTTCATCACGTGATAGACGATGTCGTGCTCGGTCTGCGCCTCGAAGGCCGCGCGGCCCGCGAGCGCGAACCACGCCACCGCGCCCAGCGCATAGATGTCCGCGCGCGCATCCGCGTCCGCGGGATTGCGCAGGCGCTCGGGGGCCATGTAGAGCGGCGTGCCGAGGATGCGCGAATACTGGGTGATGTCGCGCGTGTCGGGATTGCGCACCTGCTTGACGATGCCGAAGTCGAGCACCTTCACCACGTCGTGGCGCCCGCCGCGCGCGCACAGCAGCAGGTTCTGGGGCTTGACGTCCCGATGCACCCACCCACGCGCATGCGCCTCGGCGAGCGAGCCGCAGGCCTGCAGCAAGGCGTGCACGACGCGCGCGACGGGCATCGGACCCGAGCGGCGCACCACCTCGTCGATGCCCAGGCCCTCGAGGTATTCCATGGCGTAGTACCAGCGGCCTTCCCGCGTCGTGCCGTAGTCGTACACCTCGACGGTGTTGGGGTGGGTGAGCTGGCTGCAGAGCAGCGCTTCGCGCCTGAACCGTGCGACCGCCTCGTCGGTCGCCAGGTGCGCCTTGAGCACCTTCACCGCGGCCGGCCGCTTGAGGGTCGAATGCCGTGCGAGGTAGACGTGGCTCATTCCGCCCTCGCCGATCTCGCGCTCGATCTCGTACAAGCCCACGCGCCTCGATTCGCGCATGCGGGCGCGCAGTGCCCAGAGGGAAGTGCTCGCCGCCGCGGTCATCGACACCAGGACCAGCACGAAGAGCGCCCCGAATGCGAGCTGGAGGGACTCCAGCGGCCCGTACGCCTCCTCCGCGGCGACCTCGACCGCGACCCCGAGGCGTTCTTCGGGCAGCCATCGCCAGGCGCCGATCACGCGCGCGCCGCGGTAGTTTTCGTAAGGCTCGAGCAGCACGCCTTCGGAACCATTGCTGCGCTCGAACGCGGCCTCGGCGAGCGCCGATCGAACCTCGAGGCCGATCGATTCCGAATGCCTCGATACGGTAACCGTGCGGCGGCGCTCGTCGAAGGCATAGGCATCGCGGGAAGCGCCCGCGGCGCTCAGGGTGAGCAGCTTCGAGAAACGCTCGGCGGCGGCTCGCCCGAATCCCAACGCCGCCACGACCCGTCCATCCGGGTCGCGCACCGGGGTCTCGATCCATGCCATCGGGCCGGCCGGCGCCCCCGGCGGCGGGGGGCCGACCCGCTCGTCCTCGCGCCACGGCGGCAGGAACACCGTGCGGCCGTCGAAGACGGGCCGCAATTGCGCAAGGAAGCCTGCGGAGACGACCTGCCCGCACCGCCAGGGCGAGGAGACGATGCGGCCGTCGGCGGTCACCAGGTTGAAAGTGGCCACCCCTTCGACCACGTTGAACGGCGCGATCTCGGCGCGCAGCGCGCGATCGACGCCTGGAGCGCACGGCTGCGTGGAGGCCGCGATCGCCGCTGCCGCCGCCTGCACGCGCGGGCTCGAAGCCCAGCGTTCGGCGTCGCGCTGCTTCTCGTCGATCCACAGCTGCAGGGCGCGGGTCTCCGACTCCACGAGCGAGGCCAGGCCCGCGGCGCGCACCTCCCGCAGGGACCCTCGCACCTCCAGGTATGCCCAGGTGCCGACGACGACGATCACGACGAGCGCGGCGATCATCGCGTCCACGATGAGCCAGAACCGGCGCTGCGCTTCGCCGATCTGCGGCGCGCCGAACGGCCCGCCGGGCGCCTCGCCCCTCACAGTCGTTTGCGCGCCGCCGGGAACGGCCATGCGCGGCTATCCGCCGGCAAGCTTCGCCTGCACCAGCTCCGCGACCGAATGGACCTCGAGCTTCTCCATGATCTTCGCCCGGTGCGCCTCGACCGTCTTGATGCTGATGTCCAGCTGCTCGGCGATCTCGCGGTTCATGCGCCCGGCCACCACGAGGTCGAGCACCTCGCGCTCGCGCTGGGTGAGCTGCGCCAGCCGCTCGCTGTTCGCGCGGCGCCTGTCCTGCTCGGCGCGCGCCTCGGCGTCCCGGCGCAGGCACTCCTCGATGAGCGCCACCACGCGCTTGTAGTCGAAGGGCTTCTCGAGGAAGTCGATGGCGCCTTCGCGCACCGCGCGCACGGCCTTGGGCACGTCCGCGCGACCGGAGAGGAAGATCACCGGGAGCGCCACGCCGTTGTCCTTGAGGTACTTCTGCAGGTCGAGCCCGCTCATGCCCGGCATGTTCAGGTCGACGACGAGGCAGCCCGAGGCGCCCCGCTTGTAACCCTTGAGGAAGCTGTACGCATCCGGGAAGACCTCCGCGTGCAGGCCGTTCCTCTTCATCAGCCATGACAGCAGCTCGCGCGTCGAGCTGTCGTCGTCGACGACGAAGACGGTGCCTTCGTTCGGGGCCATGCGTTAGTCTAGCGCGATGCGCCTGCGACCCGAATTCGCGCTCTGGCTCGCCGCACTCTTCGGGTCTGCGGTCGCGCTCGTGGCCGTCGTCGACTGGCTCCTCGCCTCGGGCCTTCCACCCGAAGACCGCAAGGTCCTCGGACGGATCCTCGAGCAACGCGCTCCGCTGCTCGCCTTCCTGGCGCTGATCGTGCTCATCGCGTGCGCGGGACTGCTGCGGTGGCTCTTCGCCCGCTTCGTGGCGCCGCTGCACGCCATCGCCGAGCAGACCCTCATCGTGGCCACGGCCAACATCGAGCACCGCGTTCGCGCCGACGCGGGCCCCGAGGCGGCCGCGCTGGTGCGCGCGATCAACCGGCTCGCGGACGCGTATCGCGCCCAGCACGGCGACACGGACCGGCGCATCGCCGAGGCGAGCGCGAGCCTCGAGGAAGAGCGTAACCGCCTTGCCGCCCTCATGTCCGAGCTCTCCGAGGGGGTGCTGGTGTGCAACGAGCAGGGCCGCATCCTCCTCTACAACGAGCAGGCGCGGGCGCTGTTCGCGCCGGACGTGGGCCTCGGCAGGCCCATCTTCACCTTCCTCGACCGCCACCAGGTCGCGCACGCCCTCGAGAAGATCCAGGACGGCCTCGAGCACGGCGCGGGCGATCCGGTGACCATGTTCTTCGCCTCCCGCGAGGGCGGCGACCGCATCCGCGTGCGCTTCGCGCCGTTCCTGTCCACCGAAGGGCGCATCGCCGGGCTCGTGCTCACGTGCGACGACGTGACCAAGGCCCTCGGGCAGGAATCCCAGAGGCGCTCGTTGCTGCAGGCGCTTGCCACGCGCGTGCGCCAGCCCGCTGCCAACGTGCGCGCGGCGGCGGAGAACCTCACCGGCTTCCCCGACATGGCCGAGTCCGACCGGCGGCGCTTCGTCGACATCATCGCGGCGGAGTCGAAGGCCCTATCCGACACGCTCGACGCGGCGCTGCGCGAGTATGCGGACGCGCTCCAATCGGACGTCTCGCTCGAGGACATGCGCCTCGCGGACCTGCTGAGCGTCGCGCGCCGCCGCATCGAGGCGACGCCCGGCCTCACCGTGCGTGCGGACGCGATCGACGATTCGCTCTGGGTCCGCGTCGACAGCTATGCCTTCGCGCAGGTCCTGCACGCGTTCGCCGCGCGCCTCGGGCAGGAGCTTGGGGTGGCGGCGATCGCATTCGGCGCGGGCGCGCGCGGCGGGTTCGCGGAGCTCGACATCGCGTGGCGGGGCGCCCTCGTTCCCGCGGAGGCGCTGCAGCAGTGGGAATCGCTGCCGATCCAGGTCGGCGCCGAGCAGGCCCCGCTCACGGTACGCCAGGTGCTCGAGCGCCACGGCGCGGAGCTCTGGCAGCAACCCGAAGTTGACGGGGGCGACAGGGCATTGCGCCTGCTCATCCCGCTTGCCGAGCCGCGCGCGGCGCGCGCGCCCCGGCGCCTGCCGTCGGGAGCGCGGCCCGAGTTCTACGACTTCGACCTCTTCCGCGTCGCGGATTCGGCCCGCGGGCTGCTGGGCCAGGACCTTTCGGGCCTCGCCTATACCGTGTTCGACACCGAGACCACGGGTGTCGAACACGGTATAGG
>CAMPHL010000219.1 GCA_946885905.1 uncultured Pseudomonadota bacterium
GTGCACAAGCACCCGATGCGCATGGCGATCCAGGCGGCGGGGCTCGCGGCGCTCATCAGCACGCTCGCCTCCGATGCCGTGTCGATCACGGGACTCGCCGTGGCGCTGCCGACGCTGCTGCTCGAAACCGGCTACTCGCGCGGCTTCGAGGAGGAGGCGGACGACTTCGCCTTCGCGCGCATGAAAGGGCTGGGTATCTCGCCCGCGCACTTCGCCGACATCCTCGAGCGGCTGGAGGAAAGCCACGGGATGCGCTCGGATCGCAGCCGCAAGTCATCGGCGCAGGAGGCGGGCGACTACTTCTCGACGCACCCGGCGACCGCGAGCCGGGCGCAGCGCGCGCGCGACGCCGCGCGCTAGCGGCCTTCCGGAAGGAAGGGCGCCAGCCACTCCGGCGGGATCTTCGAGATCGCGCCTTGCATGTCGGTGCCGTAACGCTCGCACTCGCGGCGGTTCCTGGCGGTGGCGCCGACGCGGAACTGCTTGCGGATCGACTCGCGCAGCTGCTCGATCTGCGGCATCACGTAGTCCTTGCCGTTCACCTTGACCGAGATCGAGGTCTTGTCCGGGTGGCGAGGAACCTCCTGGGCGTGGGCGGCCGCGGACGCGCAGGCGATGGCGATGGCGAAGGTCTTCGAGCGCAGTTTCATACGAGCACGTTCACGATGGCGTTGCCGATCCCGACCAGCGCGGCCCCCGAGATGAGGCCCGCGCAGATCGGCTCCATGCCCTCGACCCAGAACGCGTGGCCTGGCGTCCCGGGTTCCTTGCGCCGTCCCATGATCCAGAAGACGAGCGCGCCGAAGAACATCCCGAGCGTGGATTCGGGTGGGAGTACCGTGCCCAGCCCGATCGACACCGCGCTGAGCGGAAAGCGGCCCTTGGTCGCGATGCGCGCGATCTCGAAGGCCGCGGCGGCGACCGCGGCGACCACCATCGAGACGATCGCCGAGTAGGGAAGCGCGGAGAGGCCCTTCGTGATGAGCTCGGCCACACCCTTCCACTGGATCGCCGCCGGCATCGCGAACGTTTCGGAGATGATGGTGGAGGTCGAGCGCACGCCGTTGGCGTCCGGCGGGAGGAAGAGCAGGAAGAAGAGCGGCGTGCAGCAGAGCGCCCCCGCGAAGATGCCGATCACGTGCCCCCAGGCCTGCTGGCGGGGCTTGCCGCCCAGCATGTATCCGGGCTTGATGTCGGAGAGCAGGTTCGAGGCGTTGGCGGCGATCTCCGCGGTCATGCCCGCCGGGATCAGGTTGCTCGCCGGATTGGTGCGGTCGATCGCGCCCATCGTGAACTGGGTGATCTTCGACAGGGACCCCGTCGGCGTCCAGGACGTGAGCGCCATCGAGTTCGCGCAGATGATGGTGAGCACGAAGATGAGCGGCAGCGAGATGAAGGCGAGCAGCCACGGCACGTCGAAGAAGTAGTGCGTGACCGAGGCGCCGGCCACGCTCATGATCGGGAAGCCGACCACCGAGATCCAGATCGGGAACTCGATGTGCTTGAGCGGATCCTCGCCCTTGTCCTTCCTGCCGCCCAACAGGTTCCTGAACGCGCTGGTGATCATCTGCGGGCGGCCGAAGAGGCTCACCAGCGAGCCCACGATCATCATCGTCACACCCCACCAGAGCGACCACTGGTTCACGATCTCGGCCCGCGATATGGGCACGGTCGCGCCCGTGGGCCCGATGCGCGGGGCGATGTCGCCGATCTGGATCATGAGCGGCGCCAGCACCGCGAAGTTGACGAAGGCGCCGAGCAGCACGCTCGTGGCCACCGCGATCCCCATGAGCCCGCCGATGCCCCACATCGCGACGTCCAGGGTGAGCCTGAGGCCCAATTGCTTGACGTCGGTGCCGATGATGCGCAGGACGTGGCCGGTCGCCTCGTAGTAGTACGTGTCGATGCGCTCGTGGAAGACCCACGGCTCCTTCATGCCCGCCCACTGGTGCATGCGCAGCAGCTTGAACTGGATGAGCCTCATCCAGCCGTCGCTGATGATCGTCTGGTAGGCGGCCGCGAGGACCGCGGCGCCCGCGAGCAGCTTCGCCTTGAACATGCCGGCGGCGGCCGCCCCCGTGTAGAGCGCGTCGAGCACCACGCCCGCGGCGCGGCCCTCGGGGAAGGGCAGCTGCTCCTCGTTGATGAAGCGCCGCTTCATCGGGAAGGCGATCAGCACGCCCAGGATGGAGCACACGACCATCCACGCGACCATGTGCACCGGATCGATGATCCTGCCCGTGACCAGCATGTAGGCGGCGAGGCTCGAGATCATCGGCGCCACCATGTAGCCCGCGGCGGTGGCGATCGACTGCGTGCAGTTGTTCTCGAGGATGGTGAAGTCCTGGGCGAAGCCCATCGAGTTCATGATGCGGTAGATCGCGAAGGCGAGGATCACGGAGGTGAGGCCCACGCCGATGGTGATGCCGGTCTTGCCCGCGATGTAGAGGGCGGTGGCGGCGAGGATCCCGCCCAGGAGGAAACCGGTGATGGCCGAACGGATGGTGAGCTGCGGCATCTCGCCGCGGAAGACGTTCTCGAGCCACCAGCGGTCCTTCTGCTCGCGGGTCCACGTGCGGATCTGCTCTTCGCTCAGGTGCTGGATGGCCATGGCCGCGGCGCCGCTCGGTTATCCTTGTGGCCGACATTCTGCCGTCAAAAGCAGGGGAACCGACATCGATGACGAACATCGGGAGATGGGCCGCCGCGCTGGCCGCCGCGGCGCTGTTGGTTGGGTGCGGCAAGGGCGAGGAGAAGTTCCGTGCGCTGCTCGATCCCGTGGTCGTGAAGATCACCGAGCGCGCGAAGTCCGCGGCGTCGCTCACCGGGCGTGCGCCCACGGAGGTGATGCAGCGATCGGGCGCGATCCTCACAGACCTGGCCGGCCTGGGCGCCGACCTGAAGGGAATGCCCGCCGACGGAGAGAAACAACACGGCCTCGTTTCGGCGGGACAAGCCTACCTCTCGGCCACGCAGCGCTTCACCACCGCGCAGCAGGAATTCGCCCGATCCTACGCGCGCCTCGAGGCCTCGCGGGCGAAGGTGCGCGAATCGCTCGACGCCAAGGTGCGCACGAGCAAGTTCTCGATCGACTTCTGGAAGGAGTCGCACGACCGCCTGGTCCTCGACCTCGACAACCTGCGCAAGGAGGCCGAGAAGTCCAGGACCCACCTCTCCGCGGCCGCGCAGGCCCTGCGGCAATCCGCCGACACCGCCGGCGCCGTCCTCGGCCGCGACAACCTCATCCCGGCAGCCGACCTGGACACGGCCCGCAAGGCCCTCGAGGCGGTGCCGCTGGAGAAGGGGGCGTAGAAAATGGTGTCAGACACTGGGCGGTGTCAGACACTGGGCGGTGTCAGACACTAGGCGGTGTCCGACACCACTTTTGCCCTCACACCTTCCCGACATGCGCCTGCTCCTGGTTGAAGATGACTCGATGATCGGCGCCGCGGCCCAGCAGGGCCTGCGGCACGAGGGCCACACGGTGGACTGGGTGCGCGACGGGCACGAGGCGGAGGGCGTGGTGAAGGGCGGGGCGTACGACCTCGTGCTGCTGGACCTGGGGTTGCCCCGCAAGGACGGGTTGTCGATCCTGCGTGGCTGGCGCGCGCGTGGCATCGCCGTGCCCGTGCTCATCATCACGGCGCGCGATGCGGTCACCGATCGGGTGGCGGGCCTCGATGCGGGTGCCGACGACTACCTCGTGAAGCCCTTCGACCTGGACGAGCTCTCGGCGCGCGTGCGCGCGGTGCTGCGCCGCCACTCGGGCCGCTCGGATGCGGTGGTGCGCGTGGGCGCGCTCGAGATCGACACGGCCGCGCGCCGCGTGCGCTTCAAGAACCAGGAAGTGCCGCTCTCGGCGCGCGAATACGCGCTGCTCGAAGCGCTCGCCGACCGTCCCGGCGCATACCTCTCCCGCGCGCAACTCGAGGAGCGACTCTACGGCTGGGACGAGGAGATCGCGAGCAACGCGGTCGAGGTGCACATCCACGCCTTGCGCCGCAAGCTCGACCCCGAGCTCATCCGCAACGTGCGCGGGCTGGGCTATACGCTCGCCGCGGGCGCGTGAGCATGAACACGGAGAGCAAATGAGGTCGCTGCGCCGCGGGCTGCTCGTCTGGTCGCTCGTAATCGTGCTGGTGGGCGGGCTCGCGGCCGGGATCATCGTCTTCCAGCAGGCGCGCGCCCAGGCCACCGAGCTCTTCGACTACCAGCTGCGCCAGCTCGCCTTCACCCTGCGCGATCGCGACTACAGCCCGAGCCAGCTCGCCGAGGCGCTCTCGGGCGAAGGCCTCGACTTCGTGATCCAGGTCTGGGCGGCGGATTCGCGCCTTCTCTATCGCTCGCATCCGCAGATCGGCATCCCCGGTCCGGGCCAGCCCGGCTTCACCGACGTGGAAACGGTGCTCGGCACCTGGCGCGTATATACGATCTGGCACCGCGGCCTCTGGATCCAGGTCGCGCAGCACCGCCTCGCGCGCGAAGCGCTCGCTTTCTCGGCCTCATGGCGGACGCTGCTCCCGTTCCTGCTCGCCGTTCCCCTGATGGGTTTCGCGATCTGGCGCCTGGTGGGCCACGAGGTGCGGGTGCTCGAGTCGACCGCGCAGGCGATCGCGCAGCGAACGCCCGAGTCGCTCGAGCCGATCGAGCCGGCGTCGGTGCCCGAGGAGGTGCAGCCGCTGGTCGACTCGCTGAACGGCCTGCTCGCGCGCCTCGGTGGAGCGCTCGCCCAGCAACGCCAGTTCATCGCCGATGCGGCCCACGAGTTGCGTACGCCGCTCACGGCCCTGCGCCTGCAACTCCAGCTCGCCGAGCGCGCGCGCGACGATGCGGAACGGCGAAAAGCCCACGCCGACCTGCGCGACGGCATCAACCGCGCCGTCCACGTGGTCGAGCAGCTCCTCACGCTGGCGCGCGCCGACCCCGAAGCCAGCGTCACCGCCCGCAGCCCGGTCGACCTCATGGAGCTCGCGCAAACCATCGCACGCGC
Organism: uncultured Pseudomonadota bacterium; assembly: GCA_946885905.1. The sequence continues at coordinate 4,991 of CAMPHL010000219.1, forward strand.
CCACGAAGCCGCCGCGGTGGATAGCGGCGCCACGGTCACCCTCGAGCTGCGCGACGCGCCCCTCGTCGTCCACGGCGACCCCGCCTCACTGCGCACGCTCCTCGACAACCTGCTCGACAACGCGCTGCGCTACGGAAAAC
>CAMPHL010000220.1 GCA_946885905.1 uncultured Pseudomonadota bacterium
CCATGGGCCTACCCCTTGAGCTCGCGCCGGAGTTCCTCGAGGATGCGCCAGTCGGTGCCCCGCTCGATGATCTTCTGCGGCGAGCTCTTCACCATGCCGGCTTCGCGCAGCTGCAGCGCATAGAACCGCAGCGTGTCCTCGGGACTGAAGTCGTCCCATCGCCGGTAGGGCATCTCAACGAGCGCCTGGCGCGCGAACTCGGGCTTGGGCGAATAGCCCTTGGCCGCGAACGCGCGCACTCCGGCGTCGGGATCCGACGTGCAGATGTCGCCGCCCTTCAGGATCGCGCGCATCACCCGCTTGGTCGCGATCGGATGCTTGCGCTGCCAGGTCTTGTTGACCGCCACCATGCAGCAGAAGTACTGCGACCACGGCCGATCGTAGGTGCTCGACAGCAGCATCCGCCCGATCTTTCCCGCGCGCAGCTCCTGCGGGTCGGGCGGGAAGCCGAGATAGCCGTCGATCTTGCCCTCGGCGAGGAGCTGCTTGCCCTTGGCGGGCGGGTTGAAGTCCCAGCGGATGTCGCGCGCGGGATCCAGGCCCACATAGGTCACGATGCTCGCGAGGAACACGTGCTGGCCCGATTCGTTCCCGAGCACCGAGACGGTCTTGCCCTTGAGGTCCTTCACGCTCTTGATCCCGGGGCGCGTGAAGAGCTCGAAGCAGCCCGGATGCACGCCGCCCAGGACGGAAATGTCGGCGCCGCGGTCGATCGCCATCGCGAGCGGCGCGGCGAAGAACACCGCCATGTCCGCGAGGCCCTTGTTCATCACCTCCACGCTGCCCGGCCCGGCCCCGGGGACTTCGGCTTCCACGTAGCTGAAGCCGGTGAAGCCCTCGGCCCGCAGCAGATCCTCGGCGATGAACAGCGGCGCCTGGCACACGCTCGGGAACTTGACCACGCGCAGCGTGCTCCCCTCGGGGGGTGCAAGCGGCGCGGCGGCCCGCGCGAAGCGCGGCGCCATGCCGATGGCGCCGGCGGCTCCCAGCGCACGAACCAGGTTGCGGCGATGTCGGTCCACGAGTCCTCCTTGTTGGTTGTTGGTCGGGACGGTGCGCCGGCGGCGCGATGCCGCGCGCACGAGCGCCAGAGTACATCCAAAAGCCACCTATAATCCCCGCACCATGGCCGTGAATATTCACCCGCCCCAGGGCGAGAACCTGCTCAGCATCGCGGGCGTGCGGCTGGGGATCGCCAGGGCGCACGTTCGCAAGCCCGACCGGAAGGACATGCTGCTCGTGGCGCTCGACGAGGGTTGCCGCGTGGCGGGCGTCTTCACGCGCAATCGTTTCGCCGCTGCGCCCGTGCAGCTTTGCCGGGAGCGCCTCGCGGGCGCGCGCGAGCTGCCTCCCCGCGCGATCCTCGTGAACACCGGCGTTGCGAACGCGGGAACCGGAGAGACGGGGCTCGCCAATGCCCGCGCCACGTGCGTGGCGGCCGCCTCGGCCCTGCACGTCCGCCCCGAGCAGGTGCTGCCGTTGTCCACCGGCGTGATCATGGAGCAGTTGCCGGTCGAGCGCATCGAGGCCGGCATCCCGCAATGCGTGGCCGACCTGGCGCCCGGCAACTGGGCCTCGGCGGCCGAGGCGATCATGACCACCGACACGGTGCCCAAGGCGGTGTCGCGCCAGGTGGTGATCGACGGGCGCACCGTCACGATCACGGGCATCGCGAAGGGCGCCGGGATGATCGAGCCCAACATGGCGACCATGCTGGGCATCATCGCCACCGACGCCTGCGTGGGCCCGGACGTGCTGCAGGACATGGCGCGCCGCGTGGCCAACCGCTCGTTCAATGCGATCACCGTGGACGGCGACACCTCGACCAACGACACGCTGCTGGTCGTGGCCTCGTGCCGCGCCGGCAATCCCGAGATCCGCGGGGAGGGCACGGCCGAATTCGGCAAGCTCATGGTCACCATGACCGAGGTCGCGCAGCTCCTGGCGCAGGCGATCGTGCGCGACGGCGAGGGCGCCACCAAGTTCATCACCGTCGTCGTGGACGAGGGGGCCACGGTGTCCGAATGCTTCGCGGTCGCCAAGAAGGTCGCCAACTCGCCGCTCGTGAAGACCGCGTTCTTCGCTTCCGACCCCAACCTGGGGCGCATCCTGGCCGCGGTCGGCAACGCGGGCCTCGCGGACCTCGACGCATCGAAGATCGGGCTGCAGCTGGGCGAGGTCGTCGTGGTCGAAAACGGCGGCCGCGCGGCTGCCTATACCGAGGCCCGCGGACAAGCCGCGATGAAGCCCGCGGAGATCACGGTGCGCATCACGCTCGGGCGCGGCATCGAGACGGCCACGGTGTGGACGTGCGATTTCTCGTACGACTACGTGAAGATCAACGCGGACTACCGGTCCTGACCATGGCCATCGACCGTAGCCGCGGGCGGGAGCTTCCGGCATGAGCGACCCGCGCGGCGCCACGCCGCACCTGGAGACCTACTATGCCAAGCGCGCGCGCGAGTACGAGCTGGTGTACGAGAAGCCCGAGCGCCAGCACGAGCTCGCCTGGTTGCGGGAGCGCATCCCGCGCCTCTTCAAGGGGCGCACGGTTCTGGAGGTGGCCTGCGGGACCGGCTATTGGACGCAGTACATCGCGGCCGCCGCGCATCGCGTCTATGCCGGCGACATCAACGAGGCGGTCCTGGAGATCGCTCGCGAGAAGGCCATCGCGCCGGGCAAGGTGAGCTTCATGAAGGCCGACGCCGTCACGCTCGAAGGCGCGCCCCCGGGATGCAACGCCGCCTTCGCGGGCTTCTGGTGGTCGCACGTGAAGAAGAGCCGCGTGCGGCAGTTCGTCGCGAACCTCGCCACCCGGCTCGAGCCCGGATCCGTGGTGGGCATCCTCGACAATTCGTGGGCCCCGGGAAGCTCGACGCCGATCTCGCGCACCGACGCCGAAGGCAACACGTACCAGGTGCGCACGCTCGCGAGCGGCGAGCCGTTCGAAGTGCTCAAGAACTTTCCCACCGCCGCAGAGCTCGCCGAGGCCGTGCGCCCGGTGGCGCGCGAGGCGCACCTCGAATCCCTCAAATATTATTGGCTGCTGGTCTTCACGCTCAAGTGACAACGGATTGGAAGGACATCGCCGCGCGCCTCGACGCGCTCTCGCGCCAGCTCGAGCGCCTGCTCCCGCCGGAGAAGCCCGAGCCCGACTGGAAGGCGGGCCGCGCCTTCCGCTGGCGCAAGAACGCGCGCGGCGGATATCTCGAGGCCGTGCTCCATCCGCACAGCATCCGCTTCTCGGATCTCAAGGACATCGACGAGCAGAAACGGCGGCTGCGGGAGAACACGGCCCAGTTCGTCGCGGGCCGGCCCGCCAACAACGTGCTGCTCACGGGCGCGCGCGGCACGGGCACGAGCTCGCTCGTCAAGGCCGCGCTCACGGAGTTCGGGGCGAAGGGCCTGCGCCTGATCGAGGTGGACAAGCGCGACCTCGTGGACCTGCCCGACATCGTGGACCTCATCGCCCACCGGCCGGAGCGCTTCATCGTCTTCTGCGACGACCTTTCGTTCGAGGCGAGCGATGCCGGCTACAAGTCCCTGAAGGTCGCCCTCGACGGCTCGATCGCGGGCTCGGCCGACAACCTGCTCATCTACGCCACCTCGAACCGGCGCCACCTCATGCCCGAGTTCATGGACGAGAACCTGCAGGCGGTGCACCGGGATGGCGAGATCCATCCGGGCGAGACCTCGGAGGAGAAGATCTCGCTCTCGGAGCGCTTCGGGCTGTGGCTCTCGTTCTATCCCTTCGACCAGGAGCAGTACCTGCACATCGCCGACCACTGGGTTGCGGCGCTCGGCGGGAAGCCCACCGACGAGTCGCGCCAGGCGGCGCTGCTCTGGGCGCTCGAGCGGGGCTTTCGCAGCGGGCGCGTGGCGTGGCAGTTCGCTCGTGGATGGGTGGGGAGGGGAAAGTGATGCGGGCAGCAAACCTTTGGAACACGGATGAACGACCAGCAGCGTGAAAATCACCGAAGTCGCCGCCGCGGTGATCGAGCGGCCGGGCGAGTTCCTGCTCGCGCAGCGCCCCGAAGGCAAGCCCTATCCCGGCTACTGGGAATTCCCCGGCGGCAAGATCGAGCCGGGCGAGGACCCGCGCGCGGCGCTCGACCGCGAGCTCGAGGAGGAGCTCGGCATCCACGTCACCGCGGCCACGCCCTGGATCACGCGCGTGTACGCCTATACCCATGCCACGGTGCGCCTGCACTTCTTCCGCGTGACCGGATGGAACGGCGAGCCCCGCCCGCTCGAGGACCAGGCGATCAAGTGGCAGGCGGTGGGCAAGCCCGACGTCGCGCCGATGCTGCCGGCGAACGCGCCGGTGCTCGCCTCGCTCGAGCTGCCCGCGGCGATGATCGTCTCGGACGCCTCGCGCATGGGCATGGATGCCTGGATCGCGGCGCTCACCGAGCGCGTGCTCCACGAGCGGCTGCTCGTGCAGTTGCGCGAGAAGGCGATGGACCGCATGAAGCTGCAGCACCTGCTCTCGCGCACGCTGGTGCGCGCCGAGCCCTTCGGCTCGCGGGTCGTGGTGAACAGCGGCAACGGCCACTTTCCCCAGTGCGGCGGCGTCCACCTCACCGCGGCGGCGCTCATGGCGAGCGATAGCCGACCCGAAGGCGCCCTCGTTGGCGCCTCGTGCCACGACGCGCGCGAGATCGCACACGCCGCGTCGATCGGCCTCGACTACGTCGTCGTGGGGCCGGTGAAGGAAACCGCCTCGCACCCGGCTGCCGCGCCGCTCGGCTGGGAGCGGTTCGAGGCGCTGATCCGCGAGCAACCGATGCCGGCGTATGCGATAGGCGGCCTTTCGCGCGCCGACCTCGCCGAAGCGAAGCGGCGCGGCGCGCACGGGGTGGCGCTGCTCGGCCGGGCGTTCGAAACGGCCTAGAAGAGCGCGGCGAGCCCGGCAGGGCGCGCGCAGAACGACTGGGCGCCCGCCCGCTCGAGCTCTTCGCGCGACCCGTAGCCCCACAGCGCACCCACCGCGCGCACGCCGTGATGGCGCGCGGCGATCATGTCGGCGCCGCGATCGCCGATCATCGCGGCGTTGCTCGCGGCCACGCCGTGGTGGGGCAGGAGGTGCGCGAGCAGGTCACGCTTGTCCTCGCGCGTGCCGTCGAGCTC
>CAMPHL010000221.1 GCA_946885905.1 uncultured Pseudomonadota bacterium
TCGGGGCCGCATATCCTCTTGATCGAGGTCGTAGGCGACCCAACCGCCGGTCCCCTTGATTGCCGCGACGGCCTGTCGCTGGACGCGGGCCCGATGGGCGATCCAGCCCATCGCCCCTCCGAGCACGAGTTGCGGTTCAGCGACCTCTACGCGTGCCAGGTTTCGGATCTGATCGAGCGACGGCGCGCGGCCCTCGCGCTCGCGCGGAGCGAGGCGAACCTCGCCGAGGGTGAGCGCATCAGCCATACCGCGAGTTGGAGCGTGAACGCCCGCACGGGGGAGGTCTACTGGTCGCCCGAGCATTACCGCATCTTCGGCCTGGACCCGGCCGGGCCGAAGCCGACGGGCGACGTCATGTCCATGCTGCACGACGAGGATCGCGAAAGCACGATGGCGAAGTTCGACGCCGCTGTCCGCGACGGAGTGCCTTTCACAAGCGAGTTCCGCGTGGTGCGCCCGGACGGCGAAATCCGCTGGTGCCGCAGCACCGGCCACCCGGTACTCGACGCCGGGGGCGAGGTGGCCGAGTTCGTGGGCTCGCTCATCGACCTCACCGACAGCAAGCTTTCCGAAGAGGCGTTGCGCAAGGCGCGCGAGGAGCTCACGCACGTCGCTCGCGTGACCGCGATGGGCGAGCTCACCGCTTCCATCGCGCACGAGGTGAACCAGCCCCTCGCCGCGGTGGTCGCCAACGCCAACGCCTGCCTGAACTGGCTCGATGCCGCCCCCGCGAACCTGGAGGAGGCGCGCGCGGCGGCGACGCGCATCATCCGCGACGGCAGCCGCGCGAGCGAGGTGACCGAGCGCATCCGCGCCTTCCTCACGCACGGCCGGGTCTCCATGGAGCCCCTCGACCTGGGCGAGGTCTGCGCCGAGTTGGTGGACATGGTGCGCTTCGACGCGAGCGCCAGGGGAGTGGCCCTCGAAATGTCGCCGGCCCCGCCGGTGCCGCTCGTGATGGGCGACCGGGTGCAACTTCAGCAGGTGCTGCTGAACCTCATCATGAACGCGATCGAGGCCCTGTCTTCCGCGAACGGAGGATCCAGGCAGGTGCTGGTCGGTGCGGAGCCGCATGGCGCGGACGAGGTGCGCGGGTCCGTGCGCGACACCGGGCCGGGCCTGGCACCTGGGCAGCGCGATCGAGTCTTCGACATGTTCTATACGACCAAGCCCCGAGGGCTGGGCATGGGACTGGCCATCAGCCGCTCGATCATCGAGAGCCACGGCGGCCGCCTCTGGGCTTCGCCCGACGAAGGGCCCGGCGGGACGTTCCAGTTCGCGTTGCCGGTCGCGGGCGCGGAGCCGCGCTGATGGTCTTCGCCGGAGGCATCGTCTACGTGATCGACGACGATCTGGCCATGCGCGAGGCGCTGAGCGCCCTGATGCGCTCGCTTGGACTCACGGTGGAGCTGTTCGCCTCGGCGCAGGAGTTCCTCGCCCACCCGATCACCGAGGACGCGGCCTGCCTGGTTCTCGACGTGCGCCTGCCGGGATTGAGCGGTCTCGACCTCCAGCGCGAGCTCGCCGCGTCCTCGCGCGCCATCCCCATCATCTTCATCACGGGCCACGGCGACATCCCGATGTCGGTGCGTGCGATGAAGGCCGGCGCCGCGGAGTTCCTCGCCAAGCCCTTCCGCGAGCAGGACCTGGTCGATGCGATCGCGCAGGCGCTCAAGCGCGACGAGCGCGGGCGATACGACCGCGCGGAGATCGCGGAGCTGAGCCGCAGGTTCGCGACGCTGACCGCGCGCGAGCGCGAGGTGCTACGCCTCATCGCGCACGGCATGCTCAACAAGCAGGTCGCCGACAAGCTCGGCATCAGCGAGATCACCGTGAAGGTGCACCGCCGCCATATCATGGAAATGACGGGCGCCGGCTCGCTCGCCGAGATGGTGCGCATGACCGAAAGGCTCGAGGCGCTGGTCCGGTCGTAGGCAGGCCCATGCCGAGACCTCGTGTCGGCCCGGCGCGAGCGCGATCCTGCGCAAGCTTCGAGTTGCTCCAAAGGAGCAGGCAACTGATACAAAGGTTCAATGGTTTTCGGGGCGGGGAAGGCCCAAGGTGGTCCAAGGCCAGGACGATGGAGGACCGCAGTGGACACCATGATCGCCAGCAGCGTCGAGACGAAAGCCCCGCTTCCCGCACCGCCTCGCCCGCGTCCGCGTGCCGGGCTCGCGCCCCACAAGCTGGACTCGCTCCCCGCGCATATCGAGGAGCACATCGCCGAATCGGTGAGCGTGCGCCGCCCGGTGCCGCTCCGTGGCGCCCGGTCGCAGAGCGCCCTGGACGTGGAATCCACCCTCGCGGCCGTCGCGCGCCTGCTCGAACGCGCGGGCGCGCCGGCGGGCGCCACGTGGCACCCGGCCACCGGGCTCGCGCCTGCCAAGCTGCACACGGTGCTTGCCTACATCGACGAGCACGTCGACGAAAGCATGGGGGTTCGCCGGCTGGCGTTGCTGGTGTACATGAGCCCCTTCCACTTCGCGCGCATGTTCAGGCGGGCCGTCGGGCTGCCGCCGCACGCATACATCACCTGCCTGCGCATGCAGCGCGCCAAGGCGCTGCTGGCCGGGAGCACGCTGCCGCTCGTGGACGTGGCGGCTTGCGTGGGCTACCAGACCCAGGCGCACTTCACCGGCGTGTTCCACCGGCACGTGGGCACCACGCCGCGCATGTTCCGGCTGCGCTCGCAGGTCTCGCCGGCTGCCGGCGCATGAATGAAACAAAGCGCCGCAAGACGAGGGAAGACACTGCATGGCCTCGCGGCCTAGGCTGGAGTCAAGCAGGGCCGCGACCGCGATGCGAGAGGAAACGGACATGAACGAGTTACTGCAACGCTCGTGGTGGATGCTGGCGATACGCGGGGCGGCCGCCCTGCTCTTCGGCATCTTGGCCCTGGCCTGGCCAGGCATGACGCTGGTCGTGCTGGTGGCGTTCTTTACCGCCTTCGCGTTCGTGACCGCGGCGGCGTGCATCACCGCGGCGATCCGCAACCGGCGTGCCGACAAGGGCTGGTGGCTCCCGCTCCTGCTGGGACTGGCGGCGGGGGCGGCCGGGGCCATTGCCTTGCTCTATCCGCTGCTCACCGCGCTCGCCCTGGTGCTGCTGATGGGGGCGAATGCCCTCGTGAGCGGCGTGCTCGACATGGCGATGGCGGTGCGGCTGCGCAAGCAGATCCGCAACGAGTGGCTGCTCGGCCTTGCAGGCCTCCTCTCCGTCGCCTTCGGCGTGCTCGTGCTGCTCTTCCCGGGTGCCGGCGCGCTCGCCATGGTTTGGCTCGTGAGCTTCTACGCGACGCTCACGGGTGTGCTGCTGCTCTCCCTCGCCTTCCGGATGCGCCGCGCGGGCAAGTCCTCCGGAGGCGGCGCCCGGACCGGCGGCGACGACCGCCTGGTCGGGGCACGATGAAGGCCCGCGACCCCTTCCCTACGAGGAGCACCGCCATGAACTCAGCAAAATACCTGCAATGGATATCCGCGATCGTGCTGCTCGCCGCCGCGCTCGCCCACACCCAGGCCGCGGGCCAGTCGTCCGATTCCCGCAAGACGCAGGACGGAGCCACCAAACAATCGTCCGACTCCCGCAAGTCGCAGGATGTAGCCCTCAAGGCGCCGATCGCGGGCGTGATCCCGTTGGGCGTGACCCGCATCGAAGCCGATCTCATCACGCCGGGATTGCGCGCCACCAAGCTGCTCGACCAGGCGGTCTACAACGACAAGGGCGAGCGCATCGGCGATATCAAGGACCTCGTGGTGTCGACCGACGGCAAGCTCACCGCGGCGGTCGTCGAGGTGGGAGGCTTCCTCGGCATCCGCTCGCACCGGGTCGCGATTCCCGTGCGCCAGTTCGCCGCCATGTACCCCAAGGTCACGCTGCCCGGCGCGACCAAGGAAGCGCTGAAAGGCCTGCCGCGGTTCGTCCCGGCGTAACGGCGGCGACGTTGCAGGCAGTTTCCTCCAAGGAGATCGCAATGAACCTCAGCCGATGGAATCCCTTTCGATTCACGCGCCGTGCCGGCGCCGATGGCCGCAGCGATGGCTCGCAGCATGCCTCGCAGGGGCAGCAACAGCAGCAGGGGCAGGCCGCGTCGGGTTCGCAGCAGATGGGTTCGCCGGGCGTGCCGCAGGCGTGGCTGGATCGCGGCGGGCTTCCGGATCCGCTGCGCATGATGGCCACGATGATGAGCCACCCGTTCGGCTCGCTCACGCGGCTGGATCGCTGGTTCGGCGACTTCAGCCCCGCGGCGTTCGAGCCGCGCATCGACGTGGTCGACCGCGGCGACGCGATCCAGATCACCGCCGAGCTGCCGGGCGTGGAACGCAAGGACGTGCAGGTCACGCTCGAGGACGACTACCTGCTGCTGTCGGGCGAGAAAAGGCTCGAGAGGAAGGAAGAGGAGCAGGGCGCCTATCGCGTCGAGCGCGCCTTCGGCGCCTTCCAGCGCGTGGTGCCGCTGCCCGAAGGCGTGGACACCCGCCGCGCGGAGGCCACGTTCGACAACGGCACGCTCACCATCCGCCTGCCGAAGGACGGCAAGGAGGGGGGTGGGCGCCGGCTCGAGATTCGCGAACCGGAATCGGGCGCCTCGGCATCGCCGGGGGCGCGCAGCAGCGGCGGCGCGCAACAGTCCTGAGCGGCGGCCCGAGCGGGAGGACGACATGGCGAAGTGCGCGGTATGCGGAAGGCCGGCGACCCGGCGGGTCACGGTCAACGAGAACGGCGAGCTGCAGCAGGTGCCGCTGTGCGACGAGCACTACGCCGAGGTGATCGGCGGCGCGAGCTCGCCGATGGAATCGCTCTTCCGCGACGACGACTTGTTCGAGCGGTTCTTCGGGCGCGGGAGCCCCTTCGGGGATTTCGACCGCGGGAGCGAGGAACGCCCGCGGCGGTCGAGCCGGGCGCCCGGCGGCCGTGGCGCGCGGCGATCCCGCGAAGCGGTCGACCTGCAGTCGTTCCTGAGCGAGAACGCCTCGGAGCTGTTGCAGCGCGGCGCGCATCGGGCCGTCGAGCGCGGCAAGAAGGACGTCGACACCGAGCACCTGCTCCTCGCCCTCCTCGACGACGGCGTCGTGAACGAGCTGCTGCGCGACTTCAAGCTCTCGCCCGATGACATCCGGCGCGAGACCG
>CAMPHL010000222.1 GCA_946885905.1 uncultured Pseudomonadota bacterium
GGCCTGCGGGATGCCGGCCTGCACGGCGAGGGCGCCGTGGTGGGTGGCCGCATAGCGCACCTTGTGGCCGACGGTGACGATCGCCAGCTCCACGAAGCGCTCGTTCAACGAGGTGCGGTAACGGACGTAGTCGCCGAAGTGCGCGAACCGGCGCAACCCTTCGGGCGCGTTGGAAAGGGACCGCATCGCGTTCGAGATCCACCCGCGGCTCGCGGTGATCTCTTCGTATACCGCCTTCAGCTCGGGGGCGTTTCCCTCGGGCAACACTGCCATCGATGCTCCTTCGGATTGGGGCCCGGGCCGCTGCCGCAACGGCAGCGCCCGGGTGACGGTTACCGGGGTTGGATCTTGTTGTCGCTCACGACCTTCTTCCAGGTCGCGATCTGGTTGGCCACGAACTTCGTGAATTCCTCGGGCGTGCCGCCCACCGGGCGCGTGCCCATCGCGAGGAGCTGGTCGCGCACCTTCGGCGTCTGCAGCGCCTGGTTGGTCGCCGTGTTGAGGATCATGATCACGTCGTCGGGCGTGCCCTTGGGGGCGGCGAAGCCGAGCCACGATTCGGCCTCGAAGCCGGGCACGCCGGCCTCGGCCACGGTCGGCACGTCGGGCAGCACGTGCGAGCGCTTGGCGCTCGACACCGCGATCGGGCGCAGGCGCCCGTCCTTGATGAGCGCCGAGGCGCCGGGCATGGAATCGAACTGCATGTCGATCTGGCCGCCCATCACGTCGATGTTGGCCTTGGCGCTGCCCTGGTAGGGCACCTGCAGCATGTCGGTCCCGGTCATGTTCTTCAGCAGCTCCATGAACAGGAACATGGAGGAGCCCGCGCCCGCCGTGCCGAAGGTGAGCTTGCCGGGATTGGCCCTGGCCTCGTTCACGATTTCCTGCAGGTTCCTGAAGCGCGAGGTGGGCGCCACCACGATCACGTTGGTGCTCGCGATCGTCTGCGTGATCATCCTGAAGTCGCCCAGGGGATCGAAGGGCATGTTCTTGATGAGCGCCGGGTTGGAGCCGAAGTTGTTGATCGCCGTGACGATGAGCGTGTAGCCGTCGGCGGGCTGCGTCCTCACCCAGTCGGCGCCGAGGTTGCTGTTCGCCCCGGGCTTGTTCTCGATGATGATCGGCTGCTTGAGGATGTTCTGCATTTCCGCGGCGATGATCCGCGTGGCGACGTCGGTCTGGCCGCCCGGGGGGTTGGCCACGACGATCCTGATGGGCTTGTTGGGGAACTGCGCGTTGGCCAGTCCGAGGGCGAACGCGGCCGCCGCGGCAAGCAAGACTCTGAGGGCTTTCATGGACTCTCCGTTGGCTACCAGTTGACGACGAGGCTGGTGCCGCCGCATACGTGCAGCACCTGGCCGGTGACGAAACCGTTGTCGGGATGGGCGAAGAAGAGCACCGCGCGCCCGACGTCCTGCACGGTGCCCGCGCGGCCGACGGCGGCCTGCGAGATGATCCGCGCGGCCACTTCCGGCGGATTGTTCTTCTTGAAGAGCTCGGTCTCCACGGGCCCGGGCGCGATCGCGTTCACGGTGATGCCGTGCGGGCCGAGCTCCAGCGCCCACGTGCGGGTGAACCCGACCATCGCCGCCTTCGTGGCCGAATAGACGGTGCGGGCGGGCTTGCCCAGGATCGCGCGCGACGAGATGCTCACGATGCGGCCGAACCTGCGCGCCTTCATGCCCGGCACGAGGGCCTGCGCGAGGATGAGCGGCGTGCGCATGGTGACGTTCACGCCCAGGTCGAACTGCTCCTGCGTGACCTGGTCGAGGTGCCCGGGCGTGGGGTTGCCCGCGTTGTTCACGATGACGTCGACCTCGAACTCCTTCGCCACGCGGGCCGCAACGTCCTTCGTGGCGGCCGCATCCGCGAGGTCCGCCTGTATATAAGCGGCGTCCGTGTCCCTGGGGGCCTGGCGGTCGATGTTGACCACGCGATCGCCGCGCTCGATGAACATCCGGCAGATGCCCTCGCCGATGCCGTTGCTTCCCCCGGTGACGAGGACGGTGAGCTTCTTCATTGGATGGGAAGTCCTGCGTTCGATCCGGTGATGTAGCCGCGGTGGAACGCGGGATCCACGGGCCGCTCGCCGGGGCGGTTGATCCAGAGGCGATAGAGGCGGCGCTTGCGCTCGGGCTCCGGCCAATCGGTGTAACCGGTGCGCCAATGCACCACGGTGTGGTTGTTGAGCAACTGGATGTCGCCCGGCAGGAAGCTCATGCCGAGGCCGAGCTCCTCCGAATGCGCGAGCTCGGCGATGCGGTCGAGCAGCGCCAGCTCCGCCGCGGGCAGCGGACGGTTCATGCGCTGCGCCGCCTGCCGCGCGCTGCTCGCGTTGAAGACGCACGAGAGGAGGCCGCCGTGCCAGCGGTAGACGGGGATCGGCACCGGCGTGCACCCATGCGGCGCCTCGGGCGTCTCGTCGCCGCGCAGGTCGTGGTGGAAGCCGCGATGCAAGGCCGTGAACGCCGGGGGCGCTTCCTCGAGGAGGCGGTTGTAGATGGCGAGCGAGCTCGCGATGCGCGACAGCCCGCCCTCCTTCGCCGGTTGCACGCACAGCAGCGACACGACGTCGCAGGGATCGCTGTGCGGGCGCTGCTCGGCATTGGTCATCGAAGGCTTCACGCCCACGGCGTTGGCGTCCAGCCCGTGGTCGGTGATCTCGGCGATGGCCTCGCCCTTCACGTTCTGGGTGACCGGCGTGCCGAGCTCGAGGCCGATGTCCCAGTAGAGGGTTCGCAGCCGCTCCCGGGAAAGCCGCTGCACCGGAAGGCCCCGCAGCAGGGCGAAGCCCCTTCCGTGGGTGACCTCGCGCAGCGCCGATTGGAGGAAATGGCGCGACGCCTTGCCCACCGAGCCCTGCGCGAGCTCCGTGAGCGCCGCCTCGGGCCAATCGAGCGACCAATCGGTGCGCCGGCGCATCTCTTCCCCGGTCCAGGCGGAGGGATGCTCGACGCGTTCGTGGAGGGTTTGCACCGGAAGCCAGCCGTATTACTATGCAATATGATCGTATTGCCAATCGCTACTATAACCATGCCGCGCCGCGGATCGCAATGCCGCTGAAGGAAGACGCCCTCTACGTGGGCTCGCTCGAAAAGGGCCTGCGCGTGCTCGGCGCCTTCGACGCCGGCCGCCGGTTCCTCACGCTGCGCGACATCGCGCAAGCCTGCGACATGGACAAGAGCGCGGCGCAGCGCTTCAGCCACACGCTCGTGCAGCTGGGCTACCTCGAGAAGTGCGGCGAGACCAAGCGCTTCTCGCTCGGCAAGAAGGTGCTCGAGCTTTCGTTCAACTACCTGCGCGCCAACTCGCTGGTCGAGGCCGCCTCGCCGGTCCTCATCGAGTTGCAGAAGAGCTCGGGCCAGCGCGTGAACCTGAGCCTCTTCGACGGCACCTCGATCATCTACGCCATCCGCCAGCTCTCCAAGCGGGAGTACTACTTTTCCTCGCTCATCGGCCGGCGCATGCCGATCTATTGCACCTCGGGCGGCCGGATGATGCTGGCGCACCTGCCGAAGGAAGAGGTGAACGACATCCTCAGGCGCTGCGACATGAAGCCCATCACGCCCAGGACGATCTACGAGCCCGCGAAGGTCCGCGCCAGGATCGCCGAGGCGCGCGAGAAAGGTTACGCGCTCACCGTGGAGGAAACGGTGCTCGGCGAGCAGGTGGTCGCCGGCGCGATCCTGGTCGGCGGCAAGCCGGCGGCCGCCGTGCACATCGCGGGCTCGCTCAGCGAATTCACGCCCCCGCAGTTCGAGAAGAAGTTCGGTCCCCTGGCCGCCGAGGCCGCACACGCCCTGAGACGATGACCAATCCTCCCGACTTGCAGCGCGCCTTCACCGGCGAGATCCCCCGCTACTACGACGAATGCCTCGGGCCCGCGTGGTTCGGCCGCATCGCAGCCGACCTCGCACGGCGCCTTCCCGCCGATCCCGGCGGCGACGTGCTCGAGCTCGCTTGCGGCACCGGCCAGCAGACGCGACCCTTGCGCGAGCGCCTCGATCCGCGGCGGCGCCTCATCGCAACCGACCTGAACCGGGCGATGCTCGATTACGGGCGCTCGAAGATGGACGACCTCACCGGCATCACGTGGGAAGTCGCCGATGCCGGCAAGCTGCAGTTCCGCGACGGCGAGTTCGGCGCGGTGGCCTGCTCGCTGGGCGTGATGTTCGTGCCGGACAAGAAGGCCTTCTTCAGCGAGGCGCTGCGGGTGCTGAAGCCCGGCGGCCTGCTCCTCTTCAACGTCTGGGACCGTCCCGAGGAGAACCCCTGCCCGCGAATCTACGGCGAGGTGATCGAAGGCATGTACCCGGGCGACCCGGAGATCCGCTTCCGCACGCCGTACCTCATGCACGACGTGGAGATGTTGAAGGGGCTGGTCGAAGGCGGCGGATTCCGGATTCGGCGCCTCGAGAAGGCGCGCGTCGCGGTCGAGGGCGTGACGGCGCGGCAGATCGCGATCGGCCAGGTGCGCGGGACGCCGCGCGGGCTGCTCCTGGTCAAGCGCGGAGGCGACCTCGACGAGGCGATCGAGAAGGTGGCCGCGGCGCTGGAAGCCGCGGGCGGCGCGGGCGACACGTTCCGCCTGCAGGCGCAGGTGATCGTGGTCGAGGCCGAGCCGGTGGAATGAAGCCGCAACGCGCGCGAACGGCTACTTCACCTGGTCGAGGTACTCGCCGTAGCCTTCCGCTTCCATCTCTTCGCGGGGAATGAAGCGAAGCGACGCGGAGTTGATGCAGTAGCGCAGGCCGCCGCGCTCGCGCGGCCCGTCGGGGAAGACGTGGCCCAGGTGGCTGTCGCCATGCTTCGAGCGGACCTCGACGCGCTCCATGCCGTGCGACGAGTCCGTAAGCTCCTTCACGTTGGCCGGCTCGATGGGCTTGGTGAAGCTGGGCCAGCCGCAACCCGAGTCGTACTTGTCGCTCGAGGCGAAGAGCGGCTCGCCCGAGACGATGTCCACGTAAATGCCGGGCCGCGTGTTCTTCAGGTACGGGCCGGTGCCGGGCATCTCGGTGCCGCTTTCCTGGGTGACGCGGAATTGCTCGCGGCTCAGCCTCGCGATGACGTTGGGGTCCTTGGTGTAGTTGCGCATGAGCACCTCCATGGGTTCGTACAA
>CAMPHL010000223.1 GCA_946885905.1 uncultured Pseudomonadota bacterium
CAGGAGGAGTTCTTCTATACCTTCAATTCGCTCTTCGAGGCGCACAAGCAGGTCGCCATCACCAGCGACTGCTTCCCGAAGGAGATGACCGGCATCGAGGAGCGACTGATCTCGCGCTTCGGTTGGGGGCTCACCGTGGCGGTCGAGCCGCCCGAGCTCGAGATGCGCGTGGCGATCCTGCTCAAGAAGGCCGAGAACGACGGGGTGCGGGTCGACGAGAGCGTGGCCTTCTTCATCGCCAAGCACATCCGCTCGAACGTGCGCGAGCTCGAGGGCGCCTTGAAGCGCGTGCTCGCCTACGCCCGCTTCAACAACGCCCAGGTCAACGTGACGACCGCGCGGGAGGCCTTGAAGGACCTGCTCGCGGTACTGAACCGCCAGGTCTCGATCGAGAACATCCAGAAGACGGTTGCCGACTACTTCAAGATCAAGGTCTCGGAGATGTACTCCAAGAAGCGCTTCCGGTCAGTGGCCCGGCCGCGGCAGGTCGCAATGGCGCTTTCCAAGGAGCTCACCCAGCAGAGCCTCCCGGAGATCGGCGAGGCCTTCGGCGGCCGCGACCACACCACGGTCCTGCATGCCTGCCGCAAGACCCAGGAGCTGCGCGAGACCGACCAGGAATTCGCGCGCGACTACGCGCAACTGCAGCAGATTCTCCTGGGATGAACGGCGTAAAACGCATGAATAAACTGTGGACAGATTCCGGCCCCCGTCGTCGAGGCGCACTTCTACACACCCCTCCCGCGCCTACCGGCCGATTCATCCCCAGAAAAATGCCTGTCAACGCTTTGATCCGGCAAGCGAATATGGGGTTATCCCGCTCCGGGGCGGCTCCTATCAGCTATTAACTATTACTTAACTAATAAAAGATGATGCTTAAGATCAAGACGAGCAACGACAAGCTCCTGGGCCCGCTCCAGCAAGTCACGGGGATCGTCGAGCGCCGCCACACGCTCCCGATCCTCTCGAACGTCCTGGTCACGGCTTCAGGCGGGAAGGTCGACTTCCTCGCCACGGACCTCGAGGTCCAGATCACCTCGACGGCAGCGCTGGAAGGAAACGCGGAGGGTTCCGTGACCGTCGGGGCCCGCAAGCTCTACGACATCCTGCGGTCCCTGCCCGAGGATAGCGAGGTCTCGCTGGAGGCCAAGGAAAACCGCATGACCGTCAAGGCGGGCAAGAGCCGCTTCAACCTGCAGACTCTTGCCGCGGCCGACTTCCCGAAGATGGTGGAAGCGCGCGAGGTCTCGAAGACGCTCTCCCTGCCCCAGAAGGCGCTCAAGCAGGCGTTGGGCCTGGTCCAGTTCGCCATGGCCGTGCAGGACATCCGGTACTACCTGAACGGCGTGCTCTTCTCGGTGGACAAGGACACGCTTCGGGTCGTCGCCACGGACGGCCATCGCCTGTCCTTCGCGAGCCGGGCGCTTTCGGGCGACCACGGGAGCGTCGAAGCGATCCTGCCGCGCAAGACCGTGCTGGAGCTGATCAAGCTGCTGGGCGACACCGACGACCCCGTTTCGCTCGCCATCGGCTCGAACCAGGTGCGCTTCTCGTTCGGCGGCATCGAGATAGTTTCCAAGATCGTCGAAGGCAAGTTCCCCGACTACCAGAAGGTGATCCCGACCACGCACAAGAACCGCGTGGACCTCGAGCGCACGACCCTCGTTCAATCGCTCAACCGCGCGGCCATCCTCTCCAACGAGAAGATCCGCGGCGTGCGCCTGGTGTTCACCAAGGGGGCGTTGTCGATCATCTGCACGAACAACGAGCAGGAGGAGGCCGAGGAAGGCCTCGCCATCGACTACGACGGCGACCCGCTCGACATCGGGTTCAACATCTCGTACCTCCTCGACGTGCTCAACCACGTAGACTCGTCCACCGTCTCGATGACGATGGGCGACTCGAATTCCAGCGCCCTGGTGCAGATGCCGGGGCGCGAGGACTTCAAGTACGTCGTGATGCCGATGCGCATCTAGGCGAGTACCCCGCAACCGGAAGAACTGGAATCGAATTGGCAACCGTACCGCAGCCCGCACCGGACAGCGTCCGTAACCCCGCCGAGTACGACTCAAACAGCATCAAGATCCTCAAGGGCCTGGATGCCGTCCGCAAGCGCCCGGGCATGTACATCGGGGACACCTCGGACGGCACCGGCCTTCACCACATGGTTTTCGAGGTGGTGGACAACGCCATCGACGAGGCGCTGGCCGGCCACTGCGACGACATCAAGGTCGTGATCCACACCGACAACTCGATCTCCGTGGTGGACAACGGTCGCGGAATACCGACCGACATCAAGGACGACGACGACCTCAAGCGCTCCGCGGCCGAGATCGTGATGACCGAGCTGCACGCCGGCGGCAAGTTCGACCAGAATTCCTACAAGGTCTCCGGCGGCCTGCACGGCGTGGGCGTCTCGGTCGTCAATGCGCTGTCGCAGTGGCTCAAGCTGCGCATCTGGCGCGACGGCAAGGCGCACCTCATCGAATTCCACCACGGCGAGGCGGTGAAGCCGCTGGAGGTCACGGGGGAAACCGACAAGCGCGGCACCGAGGTGCACTTCCTCGCCGCCACGGAGACCTTCGGCCACGTCGAGTTCCACTACGACATCCTCGCCAAGCGCCTGCGCGAGCTGTCCTTCCTCAACAACGGTTGCGCCATCGAGCTGATAGACCAGCGCTCCGGCAAGAGCGAGAGCTTCGCGCACGCCGGGGGCGTGAAGGGATTCGTCGAGTACATGAATCGCTCGAAGACGGTCCTGCACAACAACATCTTCTACGCCCTGGGCGAGAAGGAAGGCATCACCGTCGAGGTGGCGATGCAATGGAACGACTCGTACGGCGAGTCCGTCCAGGTCTTCACCAACAACATCCCGCAACGCGACGGGGGCACGCACCTGACCGGGCTGCGCAGCGCCATGACGCGCACGATCAACAACTACATCGAGAAGGAAGAGATCGCCAAGAAGGCCAAGGTCGAGACCACCGGCGACGACATGCGCGAGGGACTCACCTGCGTGCTCTCGGTGAAGGTGCCGGAGCCCAAGTTCTCCTCCCAGACCAAGGACCGCCTCGTATCCTCGGAGGTCCAACCCGTGGTGCAGGAGATCGTGGGCCAGAAGCTCGCCGACTTCCTCATGGAAAGGCCCCAGGACGCGCGCATCGTCTGCTCCAAGATCGTGGATGCCGCGCGGGCGCGCGAGGCCGCGCGCAAGGCCCGCGAGCTCACCCGGCGCAAGGGCGTGCTGGACGGCGGCGGACTTCCCGGCAAGCTCGCCGACTGCCAGGAGCGCGATCCCGCGCTCTGCGAGCTCTACCTGGTTGAGGGCGATTCGGCCGGCGGCTCGGCCAAGCAGGGCCGCGACCGCAAGTTCCAGGCGATCCTGCCGCTCAAGGGGAAGATCCTCAACGTCGAGCGCGCGCGCATCGACAAGATCATCACCTCCAACGAGGTGGCCACGCTCATCACGGCGCTGGGCGCCGGCATCGGCGAGGACTTCAACGTCGAGAAGCTGCGCTACCACCGCGTGATCATCATGACGGACGCGGACGTGGACGGCGCGCATATCCGCACGCTGCTCCTCACTTTCTTTTATCGGCAGATGCCGCAGCTGCTCGAGCGAGGCCACATCTACGTCGCCCAGCCGCCCCTCTACAGGGTGAAGAGCGGCAAGGACGAGCGCTACCTCAAGGACGAGCACGAGCTCAAGCAGCACCAGCTGCGGCGCGCGCTCAATGGCGCGCAGCTGATCCCGGGAGCGGGCGCCACGCCGCTCGCCGGCGAGGCGCTCGAGCGCATCGCCTCGGGCTACCTCACGACCGAGGCGGTGATCGAGCGCCTGTCCGCGGCGATGGACTCGGGCGTGTTGCACGCGATGCTCGCCATGCCGCGCATCGCGCTGGCGGACAAGGACGGCGCCACGCGGGCGGCGAAGGAGTTCCACCGCGTGCTTCAGCCCAACGCGCCGAAGTCGCACATCGAACGCGACCCGACTTCCGACGGCTGGCGCCTGCGGCTGGAGAAGATCGTTCACGGCAACAAGGTGGAGACGGTGATCGACCACGCGTTCCTCGAAAGCGGCGATTACAACCAGATCGTCGCCACGGCCGAGACGCTCGCGGGACTCCTGAAGGAAGATGCACAGGTGCGCCGCGGCGAGGCGAGCCGCTCGATCAGGAGCTTCCGCGAGGGCCTCGACTGGCTGCTCGCCGAAGCGAAGAGCGGCATGTCGATCCAGCGCTACAAGGGCCTGGGCGAGATGAATCCGGAGCAGTTGTGGGAGACCACGATGGACCCTGCCAAGCGCATCCTGCTCAGGGTCCAGATCGAGGATGCCATCAGCGCAGGCGAGACTTTCGCCACGCTCATGGGCGACGAGGTCGAGCCGCGGCGCCAGTTCATCGAGGCGAACGCGCTCGGGGTGACCAACCTCGACGTCTAGGACCGGGCGTATTGGACCGCAGGCCCCCGCTCGATTCGCTCACATCGCTGCGGTTCGTCACCGCCCTTCACGTCTTCCTGTTCCACCTGGAGGCTTCGCGGATCCTCTTCGCTCCGGATTGGCTGCGGCCGCTGGCCGCCATCGGCTACGTCGGGGTGAACTGGTTCTTCGTGCTGTCCGGATTCATCCTCGCCTATGCCTACGCCGGGCGCTCGTTCTCGCTGGGTGACTTCTGGCGCGCGCGCTGGGCCCGCGTGTATCCGGCCTACTTCGTGTCGCTGCTCCTCGCCGCGCCGCTTTTCTTCCACGTGGTGTTCCTCGCGCCCGCTCCGCATGGGGCCGGCTGGATCGCCGCGATGCGCGAGCATGCCGTCTCATTCGCCCTGCTTGCGCTTGGGCTCCTGCAGGCGTGGGTACCGGCAGCCGCTCTCAGCATCAACCCGGTCGGCTGGAGCCTTTCGGCGGAAGCGTTCTTCTATCTCGTGTTCCCGCTGGTGCTTCCGTGGCTGGCGAAGTTGTCCGGCCGCGCCTTGCTGGCCGTCGTGCTTGCGCTGAGCCTCGCCAGCCTCGCGACGGTGATGGCGTACCTGCAGCTGGCGCCGGACGGGACGGTGGAGGCAGCCTCCGACCTGAACCATCTCACGTGGCTCAACGT
>CAMPHL010000224.1 GCA_946885905.1 uncultured Pseudomonadota bacterium
TGCTGGGCGAGGACATCACGTACGAAGAGGCCTTCCGCGCCTCGAACGACGTGCTGAACGGCGCGGTCGCCGGCATCGCCGAGGTGATCAACTGTCCCGGCATGGTGAACGTGGACTTCGCCGACGTGCGCACGGTCATGAGCGAGAACGGCGTGGCGATGATGGGCTCGGCGACGGCCACGGGGCCGGAGCGCGCGCAGATGGCTGCGGAACAGGCGGTCCATTCGCCGCTGCTCGAGGACATCCACCTCGCAGGCGCGCGCGGCGTGCTGGTGAACATCACGGCCTCGCACTCCATGAAGCTGAAGGAGGTGCACGAAGTGATGAACACCATCCGGTCGTTCACCGCGGAGGATGCGACCGTGATCTACGGCAGCGTGATCGACGAGGCGATCGGCGACGCGCTGCGCGTGACGATCGTGGCGACCGGCCTGGGCGGGGCGGCCGCGCAGCGCCAGCCGCCGGTGATGCAGGTGGTCACGCGCACCGGCACGGACGACGCCATGGCGCACGTGAACTACGAGGAGCTCGACCAGCCCACCGCCATCCGGCGGCGTCGCGACCTGACCATCGACGCGATGAAGCAGTCGGGCGTGGACCTGCTCGACATCCCGGCGTTCCTGCGCAAGCAGGCCGACTGACGCCGCTCGCGTAGCAACCCTCGCCGGGGCCGTCTCCCCCCGGCGCGGGGGCATCGCCTTCACGGGCGCGGCGTGCTGCCGCGCCCTTTTTTCGTCGGCTTCAGCGCGCCTCGAAGGCGCGAACGGCCCTCTCCCCGGGTCCGGCAGCCGGGCATTTCCGGCCTTGCCCCAAGGTCGCATATCTCCCCCCGGGGAGCCCTTGTAGCCTCGGCCCCATGAGCCTGCGGGGCCTGGTGGCCACCCTCATCGCCGCGCCGGCGGCCGTGGCCGTGGCCGTGGCCGCGACCGAGGCCGCAGCCCAGGCGGCCCGCCCCAAGGTAGGCCTCGTGCTCGGCGGCGGCGGCGCGGGCGCCGGCGCCGCCAGCGCCAACCACCAGGTCCTGGAAGAGTTGCGCATCCCGGTGGACTGCGTGGCCGGCACGAGCATGGGCGCGCTCGTCGGCGGCGCTTACGCCGCCGGCATCCCGCCGGCCGAGATGCGCGCGAAGATCCAGGCCACGGACTGGTCCACCATCTTCGAGGACAACGCCGGGCGCGACGAGGTCGACTTGCGCCACAAGCAGCTCGACGACCGCTTCTTTTCCGCCCTGGAGTTCGGCGTGAGCGCGAGCGGGCTGCGCTACCGCGAGGGCGCCGTCGCCGGCCAGAAGATCAAGCTCTTCTTCAACTCGCTGGTGCGCTCCGAGGCGGGCGAGAAATCGATCGAGCAGCTGCGCCTGCCGCTCACGCTCATCGCCACGGATATCGGCAACGGCGAGCGCGTGGCGATGCGCAGCGGCAGCCTCACCAGCGCCATGCGGGCGAGCATGTCGGTGCCGGGCGTCATGGCCCCGGTCATGCGCGACGGCAGGAAGCTGGTGGATGGGGGCCTGGTGGACAACGTGCCCATCCAGGAAGTGCGCGATCGCTGCGGCGCCGAGGCGGTGATCGCGGTGAACGTGGGCTCGCCGCTCATGAAGCCCGAGGAGGTCGGCGGCGTGTTGTCGGTTGTCGGCCAGATGGTGAACCTGCTCACCGAGCAGAACGTCTCGCGCTCGCTCGCGCTGCTCAGGCCGGACGACGTGTACATGCGCCCCGAGCTGGGCAGCATCACGGCGGCCGACTTCGACAAGCAGCTCGATGCCGCCCTCATCGGGCGCGCCACGGCGATGGCGGCGGCGGACAAGCTGCGACGCTACTCGGTGCCCGCGCCGGAATACGAGGCGTGGCGACTGCGCCTGCTGGGCGCGGCGCCGCTCCACACGGCCAACATCGACGCCATCGAGGTCACGGGCACGCGCTACATCAACCCCGTGATCGTGCGCGAGGCCCTGGCGCAGAAGGAGGGCGTGCCGCTCGACGTGCACGCGCTCGACAAGGACCTGATCCGCATCTACAGCATGGGAGACCTGCAGACCATCGACTACAGCGTGCTCACCGAGCGCGAGAAGCGCATCCTGCGCGTGACTCCCGTGGAGAAGCCGCTCGGGCCGGACTACGTGCGCTTCGGCCTCAACCTCTACTCCGACTTCCGCGGCGATTCGCGCTACAACGTGCGCGCGCTCTTCCGGCGCAGCTGGCTCAACTCGCGCGGCGGAGAGTGGCTCGCGGCGCTCCAGATCGGCAGCGAACAGCGCATCCTCACCGAGTTCTACCAGCCGATCGACCCTCGCCAGGTGTGGTTCGTTCGCGCCTACCTCGACGCGGTGCAGGCGCAGGCGCCGCTATGGCTCCAGGGCGAGCGCGTGGCCGATTACGAGGTCACCTCGGTGGAGGCGAGCGCCGACGCGGGCCTGAACCTGGGCCGGCACGGCCAGGCCCGCATCGGGTGGGCCGAGCGCAAGGGACATGCGGACCTCAAGACCGGGCAGCCTCTCCTGCCGGAAGGAAGCCATCGCGTCGGCGGCCCGCGCGCGACGCTCGCGATCGACACCTACGACTTCGCCTTCTTCCCGACGCGCGGGTACAAGGTCGACGCGGAGATCTTCGATGCCACCCGCGTGGAGGGTGACGGCGGCAAGTACGGCACCGGGCAGATCAAGCTCGGCGGGGCGTGGACGCTGCGCGATTTCATCCTCGTGGCGGGGGCCGAGCACGGGGCCTCGACCCATGGCACCTTGCCCGCGACCGACCTGTTCACGCTCGGCGGGGCCCGGCGCCTTTCGGCCTTCGGCTCCGGCGAGATTCGCGGCGACGACTACACCTACGGGCGGGCGGAGCTCCAGTACAAGCTGACCCGCCCGATTCCGCTCATCGGCCTGTCGGTCATCGCGGGCCTGCAGGTGGAGGCCGGCCGCATGAGGCGCAACGTGACCGAGCCCTCGCTCACCGGTTGGCAGCAGTCGTACGGCTTGTACCTGGCCGCCAACAGCGCCTTCGGACCCATGTACTTCGGCTTCAGCGACGCGAAGAACCGCCAGGGCCGCTTCTACTTCTTCATCGGCACGCCGTGAGAT
The DNA here is from genome assembly GCA_946885905.1 of uncultured Pseudomonadota bacterium. The sequence goes on from CAMPHL010000224.1 coordinate 3,077, forward strand.
CATGGCGAGTCGGAATCCACGATGAGTCCCGCAAAACAGCAAAAGGAGACCGCATGAACAAGCACCGCCTGCTCGCAACCGCCGCCGCACTCGCGGCACCCCTCGCGCTGGCCGCCCCCGATCCCTGGGAGGCTCCCTTCACGATCCAGGTCGGCGCCTTCAGCGCCGAGGCCGAGACGATGCTGCGCCTGGACCGCAACAACGGCCGCTTCGGCACGCAGGTCTCGTTCGAAGGCGACCTGGGCGGCGAGGACCGCAAGACCCTGCCCACGCTGGAGTTGCTCTGGCGCTTCAGCCCCGCCAACGCCATCGAGGCTTCCGTGGTGTCGCTGCGGCGCGACGGGCAAACGACGCTCCGGGCGTCCATCGATTTCGGCGAGGCGACCTTCCCCATCAGCGCGCCCGTCGATTCCACCTTCGATTCGGACATCGTGCGCATCGCGTGGCGCTGGTCGCCGGTCCACACCGACAACGCCGAGCTGGGCCTGCTTCTCGGCTTCCACTACACCCGCCTCAAGACCGCCCTCTCCTCGACCGGGAGCACCGTGAGCGTTTCCGAGGAAGCCTCCGTCGACTACCCGCTGCCCACGATCGGCGTGCGCGGCAACGCGCGCTTCGCCGACAACTGGCGCGTGACCGGCTTCGGGCAATTCCTCAAGCTCAAGATCGACGAGTACGACGGCGAGGTCCTCAACTTCGGCGTGGGCCTGGAATGGATGTTCACCCGCAGCATGTTCGCGGGCCTGGGCTACGAGCACTACAAGTACAACCTCGTCTCGACCAAGGACAACGCGCGGGGCGAGTTCGACTACCGCTTCGACGGGCCGAAGCTTTATTTCGGCTGGAACTTCCGCTGAGGGCTTCCCGGGGCTGAAGGCGGCGCACGCCGCCTTCGCCCTGTGCGCTGCGGCACACCCGCCGCCGCGCGAACTTCGGCACAATGGTCCCGGGCTCGCACACCCGAGGCACCATGAACCGCACGCACGACGAGGCCGCACTCCGCGCGCAGACGCAGGCGGCAGCGATCTTCGAGCTGTTGAAGAGCGGCACCGCGACCGCGGGTGCGGACGAGGCCTTCCGCAAGCTCACCGAAACGGCCGCGCGCACGCTCGGCGCGAGGCGCGCCTCCATCTGGCTCTTCGACGCGGCGCGGGCCAACCTCGAAGCCGCGGACATCTACGATCTCGACAGCGGGCGCCACGAGCGCGGCTTCAGGCTCGAGGCGGCGCGCTACCCGGCCTACTTCCAGGCCCTCAACTGGAGCCGCGCCATCGTCGCCGCCGAAGCCGCGACCGACCCGCGCACGAGCGAATTCGCCGTCGGCTACCTCGACCGGCTGGGCATCGTATCGATGATGGACGCGGCCATCTGGCAGGACGGCCGCACCCAAGGCGTGGTGTGCGTCGAGGCGGCCGAGCGGCGGGAGTGGACGCCGGACGAGCAGCATTTCACCGGCTCGATCGCCGACATCGCCTCGGCGGCGTTGAGCCACGGCCAGCTTCGCAACGCGCGCGCCCGCGCGCAGGAGTCGCAGGAGATCATGGCGCGGGCATTCGACGCGATCCCCGACTGGGTCGCGGTGATGCGGATGTCGGACCGTGCGCTCATCTACGTGAACCAGAGCTTCGAGACCTACACCGGCCTCAAGGCGAGCAACGTCATCGGCAAGTCGAGCGAAAGCATCGGCCTGTGGGCGGACCTGCGCCGGCGCGCCGAGTGGATCGAGCTGCTCTCCTCGCAAGGCCTCGCGCGCGATTTCGAGGCGGGCTTCCGGATGAAGGACGGAGAGGTGCGGACGTTCCAGCTCTCGGGGGACCGCGTGGAGATCGGCGGCGCGCCGTTCATGGTCACGGCCGCACGCGACGTGACCGCGGCCAGGCGCCACGAGCGCCAGATCGCCGCAATCGCGCAGGCCGTGACCGCCGCGACCGGCGAGGACTTCTTCCGCTCGCTGGTCGACCACCTCGCACGCGCGCTCGACGCGGACGTCGCCCTCGTGGGCGAATAC
>CAMPHL010000225.1 GCA_946885905.1 uncultured Pseudomonadota bacterium
TCCCGCACCCATACCAGGAGTGGAACCTGGTGCACACGTTCGACTACGGCGTGGTGCCTTACGACCTCGACGTCTCGGCCGACGGGCGCCTGCTCTCGGCCTCGGTCGCGGAGGCGAGCGGCGACCAGTTCCTGCGCGTGTGGGAAATCGACAAGGTGCGCGCAGGGAAGCTCGAGCCCCTGTCCGAGTTCGCCTTCGGCTCGTCGGTGCCCGAGAGCTTCGTCTTCACGCCCGACGGGCGCCACCTTTATGGCAGCAGCTACTACACGGGTGTGTCGAACATCTTCCGCTACGAGGTCGCGACCGGAAAGATCGAGGCGGTCTCGAACGCCGAGGCCGGCTTCTTCAGGCCCGTCCCGCTCGCCGATGGGCGGCTCGTGGTCTTCCACTACACCGCGGCGGGGTTCGTGCCGGCCATCATCGAGCCCAGGGTGCTCGCCGACGTGAGCGCGATCACCTTCCTGGGCGCCCTGGTGGCCGAGAAGCACCCGGTGGTCAAGCAGTGGACGATCCCCCCGCCCAGCACATCGGACGCCGAGAAGCAGGTAACGCGATCGGGCCCGTATGTGCCGCTTCGCAACCTCGGCTTCCAGAGCGCGTATCCGGTCCTGCAGGGCTACAAGGAATACGCCGGCCTCGGCTACCACGTGCACATCGACGATCCGCTCACGCTCGCCACGATCGGGATCACCGCGGCGTACACGCCTTCTTCCTCATTGGATTCGGACGAGCGCTTCCACGCCGACGTGCAATACCGCTACCTCGGCTGGCACGCCGACCTGTCGTGGAACAAGTCGGACTTCTACGACCTCTTCGGCCCCACGATCCGCAGCCGGCGCGGGTTCGCGGCCAAGGGCGGCTACGACCACGCGCTGGTCTACGACGAGCCGCGACGCCTCGACTTCAAGTCCGAGCTCGCCTACTACCACAACCTCGATGCGCTGCCCGGTTCGCAGAACGTCCGCGCGACCGCCGAGCGGCTGCTCACGGCGGAAGTCGGCCTTCATTTCAGCGACGCGGCCAGGTCGCGCGGCGCGGTCGACGACGAGAAGGGCGTGCAGGCGAGTGTGGTCCTCACCGGCAACTACGCGGATTCGAACGCGACACCCCAGCTTCGCGGCACGTTCGACTTCGGCCTCCAGCTTCCGTGGGGCCACTCGTCGATTTGGCTCCGCAACGCGGGCGGCATCGCCCGCGGCGAGGCCGACGACCCCTACGCCAACTTCTTCCTCGGCGGCTTCGGCAACAACTACGTGGACAGCCGCACCGAGAAGCGCTATCGCGAGCACTACTCGTTCCCCGGCTTCGAGCTGAACGAGATCGCGGGGCTGCGCTATTCGCGCCACATGCTCGAGGCGAACTTTCCGCCCGCCGTCTTCGAATCGGTCGGCACGCCGGCGCTGCACCTCACGTGGCTGCGGCCCGCCGTCTTCGCCTCGGTGCTCTACACCGACTCCGAAGGCGCTTCGAGCCGGCGCTACGGCAACGTGGGCGCCCAGGTGGACTTCAATTTCAGCGTCCTGCACTGGTACCAGATGACGCTATCCTTCGGCTATGCGACCGGATACCGGGGATCGAAGCGTGCGGGCGACGAATGGATGGTGTCGTTGAAGGTCATGTAGTGCGGGGGCTGCTGGGGCTCGCCCCGGTCGCCTCGTTCCTCGCGGTCCTCGTCCTGCTGGACAGCTACAAGCTGGTGCGGTTGCGCTCCATCCTGCTCACCGTCCTGGCGGGCCTCGCGATGGCCGGCGCCTCGTGGCTGATCGCCGACGGATTGCTTCGCGCGATCACCCTGGAGCGCGTGACGTTCACCCGCTATGTCGCGCCCGTCACCGAGGAGCTCCTCAAGGCCGCCGTGATCCTCGCGCTCATCCGCATGCACCGCATCGGATTCCTCGTGGACGCGGCGATCTTCGGCTTCGCCGTCGGCACCGGGTTCGCCCTGGGCGAGGCCATCCACTACCTGCGCATCGCCGGCGACGCCGGCATCGGCACGTGGCTCGCGCGTGGTTTCGGCACCGCGATGATGCACGGCGGCGCCACGGCGATCTTCGCGGTCATGGGCCTTGCCATGCTCGAGCGTTCCGGGAGCGCGCGCTGGCGCTGCTTCTTCCCCGGCCTCATCCTCGCCGTCCTGCTGCACTCGGCTTACAACCACTTCTTCGTTTCACCCTTCGCCTCGGCGCTCGGCGTCGCGGTCGCGCTGCCGCTCGTGCTGGGGGCCGTGTTCACGCGCAGCGAAGCCGCGGTCGGCGATTGGCTCGGCAAGGGCTTCGACGCCGACGCCGAGATGCTCTCGATGATCGAATCGGGCAAGCTCACCGACGCGCCGGTGGGCCGATACCTTCACGAGCTCCGGGCCAAGTTCGAGGGGCCGGTGGTGGCCGACCTGCTCTGCTACGTGCGGCTGCACACCGAGCTGGCGCTCCGCGCCAAGGGCATCCTCATGATGCGCGAGACGGGCTTCAACGTGCCCGTCGACGTATCCACGCGCGAGAAGTTCGGGGAGCTGGAATACCTCGAGAAGAGCATCGGCCGAACGGGGCGCCTGGCCATCGCGCCGATGCTGCACATGAGCCACAAGGACTTGTGGCAGCTCTACATGCTGGGAAAGTAGCTCGGTCGCGGTCCGCCGCGGCTCAAAACGTGAGCTTCGACCTCACCACGATCTCGACGCTCTCGATGTCGGGATCGTTGCCGCGATCGAGCGGCACCGCGAGGTCTATGTGCAGGACGTTGGCGAAGGCCGTGCGGTCCAGCGAGAGCCGCAGTCCCACGCCGGCGTCGGCGAGCCAGCCCGGGTTCACGGTGTTCCGGTTCACGCCTTTCCAGGCGCGACCCACGTCGAAGAACGCCGCGCCGCCCACGCGAAACAGCCTGAACGGATACCAGTCCGTGTAGACGCGCTGCTCGAGCGTGAGCAGCGCGCGCCGCTCGCCGTGTTGGTAGCGCAGCGGATAGCCCCGCAATCCGGTGTCGCCGCCCAGCGAGAGCAGGTCGGCCGCCGGGGCCGGGCCGCCGAGGCGCTCGAGGCTCACCGAGCCATAGAAAGCCGCGCGCGCGCTTTGCGGCGCGTAGTACTGCAGCTCGAGCGCCTGGTAGTCGAGCGTGTCGCCGCGGCTGTCGACGCGCCGCTCGGCCTTCGCCGTGGCGTGCAGGTCGTGGCCGCGTGCGAGGATGAAACCGTCGCTCGCCTCGGCGGCGTAGAGCCACGCCGAGCGCGTCGATCCCCATCCCTGGAGCGCCCGCGTGACCTGCAGGCGCGAGCGCCACCCCATCTGGGCGAACTCGGTGCGGGCGATCTGGTCGCGGTTGCGCGTGCGGACGAAGTCGTCTTCGACCGCCTCGTACAGCACGAAGGGACCGCGGACCTTGTGGTCGACGGGGAACGGCACGGGCGGGACTTCTTCCGGATCGGGCCGGTAGGCGTCGTTGCGGGCGTGGACTCCCAGCGAGAAGCGGTGCGCCCAGCCTCGCACGAGGCCCCTCGACCAGCCGACATATGCGTCACCGCCCTGCGAGGCATGGCGGTATCCCGCGACGTCGTCGCCCGCGTTGTAGATGGAATCGACCCTGTCGTAGCGCTCCCAGGTCGCGCCATACGCCCAGCGCGTATCGAGCGCGTAGAACGGGCGGGCGATGGTTCCGAGCTTGCGGAAGCCGTCGTCGTAGCTGCCCTGCTGCCAGGCGAGCTGCGTATGCCCGTCGAAAGCCTGTGGGTAGGAGGCCTCGAACTCCGTCCCCTCCCGGTCCGGGTCGGAGGTGTGCAGGAACCCCAGGGTGAGCCCGGTGCCCGCCAGGTTGGTGTCCTGGATCCCGATCCGCGTCGCATTCTCACCGCCCGAGCGCGAGTACTTCGCGTTCAGGCTGATGGTCCAGGTGTCGCGCGTGATCACGTGGACGTCGACCACGCCGTCGCGGTAGTTCGCCGGGACGATCGAGACCTCGTAGTAGTTGCTGCGCTGGAGGAGCAGCCGCTCGGTCTCCTCGATGAGCCGCGCCGAGACGCGCTCGCCCGGCTTGAACAGGAGCTCGCGCCGGATGACGTCGGGGCGAGTCCGCACGTGCAGGAAGTTCGCGGCCCTGAAGAGCCGGTTGTCCTCGCGCGGATCGTCGAGGTTGAAGATGTTGCGCGCGTCGATGCGGATCTCGCCGATGCGCGCGCCCTGCGCCTCGAGCTCGGCGAACGTGGGCAGGCCGGCCGGCGCCGGCGAGGCGGCGATCGCGAAGATCGGCGCGGCCGCCAGCAAAGCACCCCAGCGGGCGAATGCGGTCACCACCCTGCTGGCCGCACCGCTACTTGCGCGATTCGTAGAGCTCCCGGTCGGAGTAGATCTGCATCAACTTGCCGGTGTTCGACAGGTGCTGTGCAATGGCCATCGTAAGCGCCACCGATTTCGAGCTCACCAGCACGCTCACCCGCTTCAGGTCCTTCTGGTTGAGCGCGATGAACCGGGTCCAGTCCTGGCTCACGCTCACCGCCGGCATCGAGGCTTCGGCCGCGTCCACGAAGAGCTCGAGCGGGCGCTCCCGTCGCAGCGCGAGGCTCACTTCGTCGAGCGTCGCGGTGCCGAACTGCCCGCTGTCGGTGCCGGAAATGCGGATCTCCAGCACGCCCGGCCGCGGCCTCTCGTAGGTGAATGTGCAGCGGCCGTCCGAAAGCGTTACCCGGCCGCCGGGACCGATTTCTCGCGTGGGACCCTCGAGCATGCGTCGAAAATAACACAAGGAACGCGGCGTACGATGCCCGGTCTATCCATGCCATGAACGGCCTACGAGTCGCCTTCGCCATCGCGCTCGCCCTGTGGGTGGCGAGCTGCGGTGAGCGCGAGCCGCAGGTGCAGCGTCCCGCGCCCGAGCGCGAAGCGCGGCGCACCGCGCCGGTGGTTCCCGCGCCCTCGCCTCCGCCCAGCGCTCCACGCGGAGGCGCCGAGCCACGCACGGTGACCGCGCGCGGCGACCTCGCGGCCGACGAGGCCGCGACGATCGACCTCTTCGAGCGTTCCAAGGCTGCGGTGGTGCACATCACGACGATCCAGCGCGTGCGCGAGAAAGTCGCCGCCATTCGCGCCCGC
>CAMPHL010000226.1 GCA_946885905.1 uncultured Pseudomonadota bacterium
GCGCTCAATAGCGGCACCATCCACCACGACGTGCTCGGCCGCCACGGCGCCACGCGCGTGATGATGAAGCCTGCCGCCGAGGGCAACGGCATCAAGGCGGGCGGGGCCATGCGGGCGGTGTTCGAGGTGATGGGCGTGACCAACATCTCCGCCAAGTGCCACGGCTCGACCAACCCGTACAACGTCGTGCGCGCGACGCTCGACGGTCTCACCCAGCAGCGCCGGCCTTCGGAGATCGCGGCCAAGCGCGGCAAGAAGGTCGAAGAGATCGCCTGAGGACAGCCATGAGCAAGCAGGGGAAGCCGGCCGACTCCGGCAAGAAGATCAGGGTGACGCTCGTCAAGGGCCTTACCGCCACCAAGCACAAGCACCGCGAGTCGGTGAAGGGCCTGGGACTCAAGCATCGCAGCCACACGGTGGAAGTGGCGGACAACGCCGCGGTGCGCGGAATGATCAACCGGGTGAGCTACCTGGTGAAGGTCGAGGAATAACGCGATGGAACTGAACGACATCAAGCCGGCGCCCGGCGCCAGGAAGAACCGCCGCCGCGTCGGCCGCGGCATCGGCTCGGGCCTGGGCAAGACCGCGGGGCGCGGGCACAAGGGCCAGAAGTCGCGCGCGGGCGGAGTCCACAAGGTGGGATTCGAGGGCGGCCAGATGCCGCTCCAGCGGCGCCTTCCCAAGCGCGGCTTCCTCGCCGTGACGGTGGAAAAGGCTGCGGAAGTGCGCTCGGGCGACCTCGCGAAGGTGGGCTCCGAGGCGATCGACCTCGCGAGCCTCAAGAAGGCCGGCCTCGTGCCCGGTGGCGTGAGCCGCGCCAAGATCATCCTCGCCGGCAAGGTCGAGAAGAAATTCTCGGTCTCTGGCGTGGGCGCGTCCAAGGGAGCCAGGGAAGCCATCGAGAAGGCCGGCGGCAGCGTGGCGGCCCTCGCGGCGGCCGAGCCGCAGAAGAAGCTCGCCAAGAAGGCGAGTGCCGCGGCGGCCAAGTAACGAACGGAGAACGCGTCATTGTCGGCTAATCCCCTCGCGACCCTCGGGAAGCTGGGCGACCTCAAGCGTCGCCTCTGGTTCCTCATGGGCGCCCTGGTCGTCTACCGCATCGGGACCTACATCCCGGTGCCGGGCATCGACCCGGCGGAGCTCGCGCGCCTGTTCCAGCAGACGCGCGGCGGCATCCTGGACATGTTCAACATGTTCTCGGGAGGAGCGCTGTCGCGCTTCTCGATATTCGCGCTCGGCATCATGCCGTACATCTCGGCCTCGATCATCATGCAGTTGATGAGCGTGGTGTCGCCGCAGCTGGAAGCCCTCAAGAAGGAGGGCGAGGCCGGCCGGCGCAAGATAACCCAGTACACGCGCTACGGCACCGTGGTGCTGTCGCTCTTCCAGGCGCTCGGCATCTCGATCGCGCTCGAGTCGCAGCCCGGCCTGGTTGTCGACCCGGGCCTCGCCTTCCGCATCGTGACCGTTCTTACGCTCACCACCGGCACCATGTTCCTCATGTGGCTGGGCGAGCAGATCACCGAGCGCGGCATCGGCAACGGCATCTCGATGATCATCTTCGCGGGCATCGTGGCGGGCCTGCCCTCGGCCATCGGCGGCACGCTGGAGCTCGTGCGCACGGGCGCCATGTCCATCTTCGTCGGCCTGCTGATCTTCGCGCTCGTGGTCGGCGTCACCGCCTTCGTGGTGTACATCGAGAAGGGACAGCGGCGCATCCTGGTGAACTACGCCAAGCGGCAGGTCGGCAACCGCCTCTATGGCGGCCAGAGCTCGTTCCTGCCGCTCAAGCTCAACATGTCGGGCGTGATCCCGCCGATCTTCGCCTCGTCGATCATCCTGTTCCCGGCCACGCTGGCGAGCTGGTTCGGCGGCGGCGAGGGCATGACGTGGCTGAAGGACCTGTCGGCGGCGCTCTCGCCCGGCCAGGTCCTGTACGTTGCGCTGTACGCGGCGGCGATCATCTTCTTCTGCTTCTTCTACACGGCGCTGGTGTTCAACTCCAAGGAAACGGCCGACAACCTCAAGAAGAGCGGGGCGTTCGTGCCGGGCATCCGGCCCGGGGACCAGACGGCGCGCTACATCGACCGGATCATCACGCGGCTCACGCTCGTGGGCGCCATCTACATCACGCTGGTCTGCCTGCTGCCCGAGTTCCTGACGAGCCAGTACAACGTGCCCTTCTACTTCGGCGGCACGTCGCTGCTGATCACGGTCGTGGTCACGATGGATTTCATGGCGCAGCTGCAGGCATACCTCATGTCGCACCAGTACGAGAGCCTGCTCAAGAAGGCCAACTTCAAGGGGACCGGCGGGTTCCCGGTGAGATAGATGGCGAAGGAAGAGACCATCCAGATGCAGGGGGAGATCGTGGAGACCCTCCCCAACGCTATGTTCAGGGTGAAGCTCGAGAACGGGCACGTGGTGCTCGGCCACATCTCCGGGAAGATGCGCATGCACTACATCCGCATCCTGCCGGGGGACAAGGTGACCGTGGAGCTCACGCCCTACGATTTGACCAAGGCGCGGATCACGTTCCGCGCCAAGTAAGGAGAACGACGATGCGAGTGCAGGCTTCCGTCAAGAAAATCTGCCGCAAGTGCAAGATCGTGCGGCGCAAGCGCGTGGTGCGCGTGATCTGCACGGATCCGCGGCACAAGCAGCGTCAAGGCTAACGAGGACCCGACATGGCCCGTATTGCAGGCATCAACATCCCGAACCACCAGCACACCGCGATCGCGCTCACCGCGATCTTCGGCATCGGCCGCTCGCGCGCGCGCATGATCTGCGACGCGGTGGGCGTGAAGCACTCCGCCAAGATCAAGGACCTCTCGGACGCCGAGATGGACAAGATCCGCGAGCAGGTGACCAAGTTCACCGTCGAGGGCGACCTTCGCCGCGAGACGTCGATGAACATCAAGCGGCTGATGGACCTGGGCTGCTACCGCGGCGTGCGCCACAAGAAGGGCCTGCCCGTACGCGGCCAGCGCACGCGCACCAACGCGCGCACCCGGAAGGGGCCGCGCAAGGCCGTGCGGCTCAGCAAGTCCGCCACCGCCTAACGGAATCGAAGGAAGGAACGCTTAGACCATGGTCAAACCCGCCGCAACCCGCGCCCGCAAGAAGGCCAAGAAGGTCGTGTCCGAGGGCATCGCCCACGTCCACGCCTCCTTCAACAACACGATCATCACGATCACCGACCGCCAGGGCAACGCCCTCTCGTGGGCAACCTCGGGCGGCGCCGGCTTCAAGGGCTCGCGCAAGTCGACGCCCTTCGCCGCGCAGGTCGCCGCGGAGTCCGCGGGCCGCGCCGCGCAGGAGCATGGCGTGAAGAACCTCGAAGTGCGCATCAAGGGCCCCGGCCCGGGCCGTGAATCCGCGGTGCGCGCGCTGAACGCCCTGGGCCTCAAGATCGTGTCGATCGCCGACGTGACGCCGGTGCCGCACAACGGCTGCCGCCCTCCGAAGCGTCGGCGGATGTAACGAGGAACGGGTTGCCGTAGCGCCGGGCAGCCCCCAATGCAAAGAGATTAGGAGAAAGCCGTGGCACGTTATACCGGACCGAAGTGCAAGCTCTCGCGCCGGGAGGGGACCGACCTCTTCCTGAAGAGCGCGCGCCGCTCCCTCGACACGAAGTGCAAGCTCGACTCGCGCCCCGGCCAGCACGGCGCCAAGTCGACGCGCATCTCGGAGTACGGCACGCAGCTGCGCGAGAAGCAGAAGATCCGCCGTATGTACGGCGTGCTCGAGCGCCAGTTCCGCAACTACTTCGACAAGGCGATCACGAAGCGCGGCGCCACGGGCGAGGTGCTCCTGCAGATGCTCGAGAGCCGCCTCGACAACGTCGTTTACCGCATGGGCTTCGCGTCGACGCGCGCCGAGGCACGCCAGCTCGTGTCGCACAAGGCGATCGAGGTGAACGGCAAGCCCGTGAACATCCCCTCGTACCTGCTGCGCGCGGCCGACGTGGTGTCGGTGCGCGAGAAGTCCCGCGCACAGCTGCGCATCAAGAGCTCGCTCGATCTCGCCGAGCAGAACGGGTTCCCGAGCTGGGTCGAGGTCGACGCCAAGAACTTCAAGGGCACGTTCAAGCAACTGCCCGACCGGGCCGAGTTCGCCAACGACGTGAACGAACAGCTGGTGGTCGAGCTTTACTCGAAGTAACCGAATCTGAAGGACGCTGGAGCTTGCTCCTCTAACGCATCTGGCCGAGGTACCCCCGAAATGCAAAGCAACGCGACGAATTTCCTGAAGCCCCGCATCATCGACGTACAGAACCTCTCGCCCACCCACGCGAAGGTCATCATGGAGCCCTTCGAGCGCGGCTACGGCCACACCCTGGGCAACGCGCTGCGCCGCATCCTGCTCTCCTCGATGCCGGGCTACGCCGCCACCGAGGTGAAGATCGCGGGCGTGCTGCACGAGTACTCCACGATCGAGGGCGTGCAGGAGGACGTCGTCGACGTGATCCTGAACCTCAAGGGGGTGGTGATGAAGCTGCACAACCGCTCGGAGGCCACGCTCAAGCTGAAGAAGTCGAACGCGGGCCCGGTGACCGCCGCCGACATCGAGCAGACGCACGACGTCGAGATCATCAACCCCGACCACGTGATCGCCCACCTCACCCAGGGCGGCAAGATCGACATGACGGTCAAGATCGAGAAGGGACGCGGCTACGTGCCGGCCACCTCGCGCCGCCAGGACGACTCGCGCTCGATCGGCTCGATCCTGCTCGACGCCTCGTTCTCGCCGGTGCGCCGCGTGAGCTACCAGGTCGAGAGCGCGCGCGTCGAGCAGCGCACCGACCTCGACCGCCTGGTGATCGACATCGAGACCAATGGCGTGATCGAGCCGGAAGAAGCGGTGCGCTATTCCGCCAGCGTCCTCGTGGACCAGCTGTCGGTGTTCGCCTCGCTGCAATCGACCTCGGACGAGCGCCAGGAAACCGCGCAGCCGCAGGTCGACCCGATCCTGCTCCAGCCGGTCGACGACCTCGAGCTCACGGTGCGCTCGGCCAACTGCCTCAAGGCCGAGAACATCTACTACATCGGCGACCTCATCCAGC
>CAMPHL010000227.1 GCA_946885905.1 uncultured Pseudomonadota bacterium
CGACAAGACCACCGAGACGCAGGTGCTGGAGCTGGTGAAGAGCCTGCGCGAGCGCGGCGGCGATCACCACACGCTGGCGCTGGCCGCCGGAGAGCTCGTGCGGGAAGCGCTCGGCGAGCGACGCCGGATCGGGCAGCCGCGTGGCGTCGAAGAGCTCGAGCGTGGCAGCGCGCGCCGCGCGCGCATCGCAGCCGCGATGGATGCGCACCGCCTCGGCGACCTGCGAACCCACGCGAAGGTGCGGCGTGAGCGAGGACAGCGGGTTCTGCGGCACGAAGGCGACCTTGCCGCCGCGCAGCAGCCGCATCTGCGAGGCGGCCATCTGGCGGATGTCGGCACCGTCGAGGCGGATGTCGCCGGAGGTGATCACGCCGCCCGGGCGCGTGTAGCCCATGAGCGCGCGGGCGAGCGTGGACTTGCCCGAACCGCTCTCGCCCACGAGCCCCAGGCTCTCGCCTTCGTGCAACGTGAATCCCGCGTCGATGACGGCGGGCAGGAGCCGGCCGTCGGGCTTGCGGTAGCTCACGTTCACGCCGCGCGCTTCGAGGACCGCGTTCACACGCCTCCCACATAGCCGCGCGCCGCGTCCATGCCGAGCGCATTGGCCAGGGCTTCGGCGCCGAAATTCAGGCCGATCACGAGCGTGGAGATGAACACCGCCGGGAAAAGCACCAGCCAGGGCGCGAACGAGATCTGGCCCACGCCTTCGGACACCATGAGGCCCCAGTCGGGCGTGGGCGGCGACAGGCCCAGGCCGAGGTACGACATGGTCGAGAGCAGCAGCACGGCATGCGACATGCGGATCGCGAACTCCACGTACACGACGTCCAGGGTGTTGGGCAGGATCTCGCGCGCGATGATGGAGGCGGGGCTTTCACCCCTGAGCTGCGCGGCCTTCACGTAGCCCAGGCCCACCTGCGTCATCGCCTGCGCGCGCACGATGCGGATCACGCCGGGGAAGTAGACCAGCCCCACCAACGTGATGAGCACGGCGAGCGATTCGCCGAAGCCGGTGATGAAAAGCGAGACGAAGAGGATGCCGGGAAGCGCGAGCTTGATGTCGCAGATGCGCATCAGCACGTCGTCCAGCACCCCGCCGAAGTAGGCCGCTGCCACCCCGAGCAGGCTGCCGATGGTGACCGCCGCCACCACGCCCGTGAAGGTCACGAGCAGCGCAATGCGCCCGCCGTGCAGCAGGCGCGAGAGGTAGTCGCGCCCCAGCACGTCGGTGCCGAGCAGGAACTCCAGGCTCGGCGCCTCGGCGCGCCCGCCCACGAGCGCCGTGGGATCGTGCGGCGAGATCCAGGGCGAGAAGAGCGCCAGGATGAGGTGGACCGCGACCAGCGAGAGCCCGATGATGGCGGCGGGCTTGGTGAGCGCGAAGCGGTCGATGCGCAGCCCCACTCAGCGGCTCCGGGCGCGCGGGTCGAGCGCCATGACGGCCGCGTCCGCGAGCAGGTTCATCGAGATCACGATCACCGCGGCGATGAGGCTCACGGCCTGCACCACCGCCACCTCGCGCTTCTCGACCGCATTGATGAGCACGAGCCCCAGCCCCGGGTACGCGAAGACCTTCTCCACCACGATGATTCCCGAGAGGAGCCCCGCCGCATAGAGCGCGGCCGAGTTGAGCGCCGGGATCACGGAGGCGGGCAGGGCGTGGCGAAGCACGAGCCTCGCGTCGGAGGCGCCGGCCAGGCGCGCGCGCTCGACGTAGTCGCTGTTCAGGGCTTCGATGAAGCCCGCGCGCACCAGGCGCACGAGGTGGGCGATGGAGCCGATCACGACCGTGAGCACCGGAAGGAACGCCGTGGCGAGGAGCAGCGAAGGCGGATCCTTGGTGAAGGCGGTGACCATCGCCGGGAAGATGGGCAGCCAGATCGCGAAGCAGAGGATGAAGGCGTTGCCCGAGGCGAACTCGGGGATCGAATAGCCGACGATGGCCCCGCCCGAAGCGGCGACGTCGGGCCAGCGGCCGCGCCAGTACGCCGCGGCGATGCCGATCGCGAGCGCCACCGGGATCGCCACCAGCGCGGTGACGAGCCCCAGCAGGATGGAGTTGCGCAGCGGATAGCCGATCACCTCGGCCACGTCCGCCTTGCCGATGATGGTCTGGCCGAAGTCGCCGTGCACCGCGTGGGCGAGCCAGTCGAAATAGCGCACCGGAGCCGGGCGGTCCAGGCCCAGCTCGGCGCGCCGCTTTGCGAGGTCCTCCTCGGTCATCTGCGAGGCCTCGTCGGCGGTCAGGCTCACCTGCAGCGCGTCGCCGGGCAGGACCTCGGTGGACAGGAAAACCAGCACCGTCACCAGCCACACCACCAGCAGCGACAGTGCCAGTCGCCGCGCCAGCGCTCGCAGCATGCCTAGGCCTTCCACACCTCGTCGAAGCGGATCGACCAGAACTGCGAGTGGTTCTTCAGGCCCCGCACCGCCGGCGAATGGACCAGCATGTTGCGCCGGCCCGCCGGATGGATCGCGGGCACGTCCTCGAAGAGGATCTGCTGCATCTCCTTGTAGATCGCGTTGCGGCGCCCGGCGTTGCGCTCGGCCACCGCCTGGTCGTAGAGCTTCATGTACTTCTCGCAGGCCGGGCCCTTCCAGTAGCCGCTCTCGTTGTTGTCGGGTCGCATGCGGTACATGCTGACTCCGGGATTGCGCACGCCCGCCGGGCCGTACGCGAAGCGGTGCTTGCGGGTCTTCTCCTTGTCCTCCACCCGCCAGTCGCGATAGCCGTCGGAGGGACGCTGCTCGATCGGCATCGTGATGCCGGCCTCCTTCACGGTCTGCGCGACCACCTGGAAGACCCGCGGGATCTCGGGCCACGAGGCGGTGAAGTAGAACGTGGGCAGCGTGATGCCGTTCGGATAGCCGGCCTCGGCGAGCAGCTTCTTCGCGCGGGCGAGGTCGCGCCTGGGCGGCTCCACGAACGGCACGTTGGCCGGCGTGAGGTGCGAGTCGTTGCCGACCCACCCGGTCTTGGGTCCGCCGTAGACGATGCGCACCACCTTCTCGCGGTCGATGGCGAGGGCGAGCGCCTTGCGGATGCGCACGTCGTTGAAGGGCGAGCCCTCGTGCTTGGGCAGGATCATGAGCGCCTGGTCGCCCGCCTCGGAGAAGTTCACCTTGAGGTTGGGCACGCGCTGCAGGTCGGGCAGCAAGCCCGGGTCCACGCCCAGCACCGCGTCGAAGAGCCCGGCGCGGAAGCCGTTCAGCGCGCCCTCCATGCGGCCGGGCGAGCTCACCACCTCGAAGCGGTCCACGTACGGGAAGCCCTTGCGCCAGTAATGGTCGTTGCGTTCCATGACGAGCCGGCGCTTGGGGTCGAGCTCCACGATCCTGAAGGGCCCGGTGCCGATGCCCGCGAGGCCGATCTTGTCGATCGAGTCCGCGGGCATCACCATCAGCTGGTATTCGCCCAGGATGAACGGGAACTCGCTGTTGGGCTTGTCCAGGTGCATGCGCACCTTGTGCGAGCCGACCTTCTCGACCTGCTTGATCTGGCGCGCGAACGAAGTCTTCTGCTGGTGGAAGGCGAACGAGGCGATCACGTCGTCGGCCGTCATGTCGCGGCCGTTGTGGAACTTCACCCCCTCGCGCAGCGTGATCTCCCACACCTTGAGGTCGGCATCGGGCTCCCAGCCCGTGGCGAGCTCGGGCTCGACCTCCATCAGGTCGTTCACGTACCCCAGCCCGTTGTAGGCGGCGCGCGTATTGATGTCGAGCAGGTAATAGGGATGCCTGCCGTTCTTCGCGTCCCCCATGCGGTTGTTGGGGTAGAGGTTCGTGTAGACGAACTTGCCGCCGCGCCTGGGCTTGGCCTGGGCCAGGGCCTCGGCGGGGCCGAGGATGTCCTTCAGGCCCAGGGCCGCGAGCGCAGCCCCGGTTGCGGTGATGAGCTCGCGGCGCTTCATGCTAGAGCTCCGCCGCGCCGGCGATGAGGGTGGAAAGCTTCGAGGTCTCCCGCGTATACGGGACCACGGTTCTCGCGAAGGCGCGCTGGGACTCGAGCACCTTCTTGAAGAACGCGTCCTTCGCCTCGAGCTGCGCGAGCACCTTCTTCGCCGACTTGATGAACGCGGGGGCGTAGTCGGCCGGCGCGTCGAACACCGTCACGCCCTTCTTCTTGATCTCCGCCAGCGCCTTGGCGTTCTCGTACTGGAAGTAGAGGATCGCGTCGAACAGCGAGGTGGTGAGCGCGGTCTCGACGATCCCCTGCAGGTCGGGCGAGAGCGCCTTCCACTTGGCGCCGTTGATCACCACGTCGGCGATGTCGATCGCCTGGTGCAGGCCCTGGATCGAGTAGTACTTGAACACGTCCTGGAGTCCCACCTTGATGTCGTTGGCGGGATTGATCCACTCCACGCCGTCGATCACCCCGCGCTCGGCCGCCGGGATGAGCTCCGCTCCGGCGAGGTTGACCGGCGTGCCGCCCATGTCCTTCAGCACGTCCGAGGGCAGGCCCGAGGAGATGCGGAAGCGCAGCTTGGTGAACTCGGCCACCGACTTGGGCGGCGACTTGAACCAGCCGAAGCACTCGGGGCCGTCCGGCGCATACAGGAACGGCATCACGTCGGCCTTCAGCATCTTCTGGTAGTACTCGACGTAGAGGTCGCGCCCGCCGCCCTGCATGTACCACGCGAGTTGCCCCATCTGGTCGAGGCCGCTGCCCGAGCCGCCGAGCGGCGCGCTGAAGAGTCCCCCGGCCGGATGCTTGCCGGTGGCGTAGTGCGCCCACCATTGGCCGGAGTCGACCACGCCCTTGCTCACGGCGTCGAGGATCTCGTTGGGCTTCACGATGGCCCCGCTCGTGAGGACCTCGATCTTGAGCCTGCCGCCCGACATCTTGTCGACGTTGGACGCGAAGCGATTGAGCAGCGTCATGTGCGGCGTGCCCGACGGGTTCGCGCTTTGCAGCTTCCAGCGGTGCGTCTGCCCTTGCGCGGATGCGATCGTCGGCGCGGCCGCGGCGCCCGCGGCAAGCGCGGCGCCTGCCAGGAATTTCCTGCGTTGCATGGTGGTTTCCTCCTCGTGTGGTTGGGT
>CAMPHL010000228.1 GCA_946885905.1 uncultured Pseudomonadota bacterium
CCCAGAGGCTCACGTGCGCGCCCGAGGCGGCGCGGCGGGCATCGGGTTGGCCATCGCGCAACGCCTCGCCGCCGGTGACGACGGCGTTCCTTCCATTGAGATCGAGAGCGTTCATGGAGGTGGAGTATAACTGGCCTGACCACTTGACCAGACCGTGGTAACCTCGCGCGGAACGAGGAGACCTGCCGCATGGCCGGACCGAAAAAGCGCCGCCGCAGCCAGGAGTGGTTCGGCCGCGAAGGCAAGATGGGGTTCATCTACCGCTCGTGGGTGAAGAACCGCGGCGTGCCCCACGACCAGTTCGACGGCCGCCCCGTCATCGGCATCTGCAACACCTACTCCGAGCTCACCCCCTGCAATTCGCACTTCCGCACGCTCGCGGAGCACGTGAAGGCGGGCGTCTGGGAAGCAGGCGGCTTCCCGCTCGAGTTCCCGGTGATGTCCCTGGGCGAGACGCTGCTCCGCCCCACCGCGATGCTGTATCGCAACCTCGCCTCGATGGACGTCGAGGAATCGATCCGGGGAAACCCGGTCGACGGCGTCGTGCTGCTGATGGGTTGCGACAAGACGACACCGTCGCTGCTGATGGGCGCCTCGAGCGTCGACTTGCCGACGATCGGCGTCTCCGGCGGGCCCATGCTCTCGGGCTGGTACAGGGGCGAGCGCATCGGCTCGGGCACCAATACCTTCTCGCTCTCGGAGGATCTGCGCGCCGGCAAGATCACGCGCGACGAGTTCCACGAGGCCGAGAGCTGCATGCACCGCTCCCATGGCCACTGCATGACGATGGGGACGGCCTCCACGATGGCGTCGATGGTCGAGGCGCTGGGCGTGGGGCTGCCGGGCAATGCCGCCTATCCGGCGGTCGATGCGCGGCGCAACGTGATCGCACGGACCGCGGGCCGGCGCATCGTCGCGATGGTCAAGGAGGACCTCAGGCTCTCGAAGATCCTCACGCGCGCCGCGTTCGAGAACGCCATCCGCGTGAACGCCGCGATCGGCGGTTCCACCAACGCGGTGATCCACCTGATCGCCATCGCGCGCCGCATCGGGGTAGAGCTCACCCTCGACGACTGGGACAAGCTTGGGCGCGGCGTGCACACGCTCGTGAACCTGATGCCCAACGGCAAGTACCTGATGGAGGACTTCTGCTACGCGGGCGGGCTCCCGGTCGTGATCCGCGAGCTGGGCGAGCAGGGGCTGCTCGACAAGGACGCGCTCACGGCGAACGGGGCCACGATCTGGGCGAACAACCGCGAAGCGCGCAACGACAACCCCGACGTGATCATGCCGTTCGCGAAGCCCTTCAAGCGCGATACCGGCATCGCGGTGCTGCGCGGCAACCTCTGCCCCGACGGCGCGATTATCAAGCCCTCGGCCGCGACGCCGAAGCTCATGAAGCACAAGGGACGCGCGGTGGTGTTCGAGAACATCGAGGACTTCCATCGCCGCGTGGACGACCTGGACGTCGACGCCTCAGCCGTGATGGTCCTCAAGAACTGCGGCCCCAAGGGTTACCCGGGGATGGCGGAGGTGGGCAACATGCCGCTGCCGGAGAAGTTGCTGAGGAAGGGCATCACCGACATGGTGCGCATCTCGGATGCGCGGATGAGCGGCACCGCGTATGGCACGGTCGTGCTGCATGCCGCGCCGGAAGCGGCCGCGGGCGGGCCGCTGGCGCTCGTGAAAGACGGCGACGTGATCGAGCTCGATGTGGCGAAGCGCAAGCTTCACCTGCACGTGAGCGACGAGGAGCTGGAAAAACGCCGGCGCGCATGGAAGCCGCCCAAGCCGCCGATGCAGCGCGGCTACTGGAAGCTCTACGTCGAGCACGTGAACCAGGCGAGCGAGGGCGCCGACCTGGATTTCCTCGTGGGCAAGAGCGGCTCCGACGTGCCGAGGGACAACCACTGATGTTCTCCCTCTCCCTTGGGAGAGGGCCGGGGAGAGGGTTTGCGCTTTCTCATCACCGACTATGACTTTCCCGACGTCGACCTCGAGCAGGCCCTTTTCCGTGACGCCGGTTTCGAGCTCGCAACGGCCCAGTGCCGCACGGAGGACGACCTGATCGCCGCCGCCCGGCGATGCCACGGCCTGCTCACCCAGTACGCGCCGGTGACCGAGCGCGTGATGGCCGCCTGCCCCGAGGTGAAGATCGTGAGCCGGATGGGCGCCGGCTTCGATACCGTGGACATCGAGGCCGCGCGGCGGCGCGGCGTGTGGGTCGCGAATGCGCCCGACTACGGCGTGGGCGAAGTGGCTACCCATGCGCTCGCCATGGCGCTCGCCCTGCTGCGCCACATCCCGCGCCTGGATCGCGAGGTCCGTGCCGGGCGCTGGCACTACGCCTCGACCGGCCCGCTTCCACGCGCGACCGAGCTCACCCTCGGCGTGCTGGGGCTCGGGCGCATCGGCAAGCGCATGTCGTCGATCTCGCGCGGCGTCTTCGGATCCATCATCGCCTGCGACCCGTACCTGATCGACGGCGATTTTCCCGCCTACGTGGGACGGGTCTCGAAGGACGAGCTCTTCCGCAAGGCCGACATCGTCTCGCTCCACGTGCCCCTCACGGCCGAGACGCGCGGCATGGTGGACGAGAGGCTGCTGGGGCTCATGAAGAAAGGCTCGTTCCTCGTGAACACGGCGCGCGGCGCGGTCGTGAATGTGCCCGACGTGGTCGCGGCGCTCGACTCGGGCCGCCTCGAGGGCGCGGCCCTCGACGTGCTGCCGCAGGAGCCGCCCGCGGCCGACGATCCTGCGCTCTCGCACGCGCGCCTGCTGCTCACCCCGCACGCGGCCTTCTACTCGGTCGAAGGAGAGCGCGAGCTGCGAACCAAGGCCGCGCAGAACCTGATCGACTGGGCCAGGAACGGGCGTCCGCAGTACGTCGTCGTGGAAGGAAGGGATGCCATCTCTCGCCGGGGAGAGGGCCGCTGATGGCTTCGGTCGAGATCCGCGACGTCCACAAGCGATTCGGCGGCGCGCACGTGATCCGCGGCGTGAGCGTTTCCATCGCGGACGGCGAGTTCGCGGTCCTCGTAGGCCCCTCGGGCTGCGGCAAGTCCACCCTGTTGCGGATGATCGCGGGCCTCGAGAACATCACCGGCGGCGAGATCGAGATCGGCGGCAGGGTGGTCAATCGCGTGCCGCCCAAGGAGCGCGACATCGCGATGGTGTTCCAGAACTACGCCCTCTACCCGCACATGACGGTGGCCGCGAACTTGGGGTTCTCCCTCGCCCTGCGCAGGGAGTCGAAGGCGGTGATCGGAGAGCGGGTGAAGAAGGCGGCCGCGATCCTGGGCCTCACCCCCTATCTCGAGCGCTACCCGCGGCAGCTCTCCGGCGGCCAGCGCCAGCGTGTGGCCATGGGCCGCGCGATCGTGCGGGATCCCCAGGTGTTCCTGTTCGACGAGCCGCTGTCCAACCTGGACGCGAAGCTGCGCGTGGCGATGCGCACCGAGATCAAGGAGCTGCACCAGCGCTTGAAGACCACCACCGTCTACGTGACCCACGACCAGATCGAGGCCATGACCATGGCCGACAAGATCGTGGTGATGCACGACGGCCAGGTCGAGCAGGTGGGCGCCCCGCTCGAGCTCTACGACCGGCCCGTGAACCGCTTCGTCGCGGGTTTCATCGGCTCGCCCGCGATGAACTTCCTGCCCGCCAGGATCGACGGCGACCGGATCGCGTTTCCCGGCGGGGTCGATTTCCCGGTTGCGCTGGAAACCGGGCTCGAGAACGGGCGCGAGGTCGTCCTCGGCATTCGCCCGGAGCACCTCGAGGTCGCCGCGGACGGCTTCGAGGCCGAAGTGGTGGTGATCGAGCCGACCGGCTCGGAAACGCAGTTGTTCGCGCGTGTCGGCGGGCAGGAGATCACGGCGGTCTTCCGCGAGCGCCACGCCTTCGCCCCCGGCCACAAGATCCGCCTGCGCCCGCAAGCCGGGCGTACGCTGGTGTTCGACTCGTCGAGCGGGCAGCGGCTTTGAAAGCCCAGCGACGTTCCCCAACAAGTCCAACCACGGAGGAGTGAGCGACAATGACCGAACGCAGATTCACCCGACGCGATGTACTCAAGACCGGCGCCGCGGTCGCGGGACTGGGCGCCCTGCAGGGCGCGGACCTCATGTCGTGGGCGCAGGCCTGGGCGCAGAGCGCGCGCTGGAAGCCGGAGAAGGGCGCCAAGCTCTCGCTGCTGCGGTGGAAGCGCTTCATCCAGGCCGAGGAGGACGGTTTCATGGTGCTGGTCGCCGCCTTCACCAAGGCGACCGGCGTCCCGGTCACGGTCACCAGCGAGTCGCTCGACGACGTGCAGCCGAAGGCCTCGGTCGCGGCCAACACCGGCCAGGGCCCCGACATCTTCTGGGGCCTGTATTCACTGCCTCACCTCTTTCCCGCCAAGTGCCTGGACGTGACCGACGTGGCCGACTACCTGGGCAAGAAGTACGGCGGCTGGGTGCCGAGCGCGGTTACCTACGGCAAGTCCGGCAACCGCTGGATCGCGATCCCGGTGGGCTACAACGCCAACGTCATCAACTACCGCCAGAGCATGATCGAGAAGGCGGGGTTCAAGGAGATCCCGAAGGACACCGCCGGGTTCATGGAGCTGATGAAGGCGCTCAAGGCGAAGAGCACGCCCGGCGGCTTCGCGCTCGGCCGCGCCTCCGGCGACGGCAATGCGTGGATCCACTGGTGCCTGTGGGCGCATGGCGGCAACCTCGTCGACGCCAAGGACAAGGTGGTCATCAACTCCCCCGAGACCGTGAAGGCCCTCGAGTACGCCAAGGCCCTGTCCGAGACCTTCGTGCCGGGCTGCGCGGGATGGAACGACGCCTTCAACAACAAGGCGTTCCTCGAAAGCCAGGTTTCGCTGACCAACAACGGCGTGTCGATCTACGCCGCCGCCAAGGCCAACGCGGCCAAGGATCCCAAGGCGAAGGCGGTCATGGACGACATGAACCATTCGCTCTGGCCCGTTGGCCCGGTGGGCCAGCCCTCCGAGTTCCACATCGCCTACCCGATGCTC
>CAMPHL010000229.1 GCA_946885905.1 uncultured Pseudomonadota bacterium
GCCTTCGACTCCTCGCTCAGCAGCCGCACGAGCGTGAGCATCCGTTCGACGCCTCGCAAGTGGATCAAGGGCGGCAGGAGCGAGACCAACAAGGCCGCGTCCTGCGAGTCGAAGATGAAGTAGCCGCCCAGCAGGCGCACGTCGGGCGCGCCGCCCTTCG
The DNA here is from genome assembly GCA_946885905.1 of uncultured Pseudomonadota bacterium. The sequence goes on from CAMPHL010000229.1 coordinate 161, forward strand.
TGCCGTAGCGAACCTCGGTATCGGGGGAGGGCGCGGTTTTCGGATCGACGCGCCTGGGCGTGAAGGGCTCGAAGCCCGAGACGGTGAAGCTGGGCGTGGCCGGCAGGAAAACGAAGTCGCCGGTTTCGAGCGTCACGGGTTTGCCGCGCTCGAGCTTGATGCGGCAGCGTCCCTCCAGCACCGCGCAAAAGCTGGGATAGCCGAATTCCGAGTAGTGAACGCCCCACCTGCCCGCGCCGCTCAGGGCCTTGGAGAACACGGTCCCGGGCCGAAGCAGGGTGATGACTTCCGAGAGGGGATCGCTCATCGCCGGACGTTCGCCAATGAAATCGGGACGAAGGATTGTAGGGTGTCCGGCGCCGCGGGGCTATCGTGCAGGCCTCGATACCGCCCAAGGGAGGCGACCATGCCCGCGAAAACGATCCTTGCCGCAACGAGCGCTCTCATCCCGCTCGTGCTCGGCACATTGCACCTCACCTACACGTATCGGGGGCCCAAGCTCCTGCCCCGCGACCCCGGCGTGATCGACGCCATGAAGGGGACGACGATGGTGATCACCCGCGAGACCACCGTCTGGAACGCCTGGATCGGGTTCAACACGACGCACAGCATGTCGCTGATCCTCTTCGGCGCGGTCTACGGTTACTTCGCCATCGCGCGCCCGGACGTGCTGTTCGGCTCGCCCTTCCTGCAGGCGGTCGGGATCGTAACGCTCGCCGCATTCCTGGTTCTGTCGCGGGCCTACTTCTTCAGCATCCCGCTCGCCGGCATGGCGACCGCCACGGCGCTCTACGTTGGGGCACTCGCGCTTGCTCGCACGTAGCGTTCACGCGAAAGTCCTGGCCGGCGCGAGGCCGTAGCGCGCCATCACCTGGCCGAGCCTCGCCGGGTCGGGCGCTCCTCCGGCGTTCACCACCGCGGCCACGTCGTGGAAGTACTGCGGGCCGATGTCGGGCGTCATGATGACGAGCGCGCGCGCCGCATCGCGGCCCGGGTTGCTGAAAGCGTGGACCGAGCCGCGCGGCGTGGACATCCAGTCGCCCGGACGCAGGTCGCGCGCCTGTCCGTCGACGGTGTAGCGGATCGTCCCCTCGAGCACGTAGAGGCACTCCTCGTTGTAGGCATGGCTGTGCGGCGGGGGCACGCGCGCCAGCGGCGGGACGGTCATCTCGAAGACGCCGAGGCCGCCGTGCTGCGCCCCGTCGACGAGGTACCTGATCGTCAACTCCCCGACTTGAATCGCATGGTTCATTTCGAGCCCCTCGGTGGTCAAAGAGCGGCCATGATAGGTATTTGCACAAACGAGATAAATAAGGTTAACTGCAACCCATTGTTGCAGTGGCGTTACCAATGAAGGAGCGGCTGGGGAGAATGGCGGTGTTTGCCCAGGTGGTCGAGGCGAAGAGCTTCTCGGCCGCGGCGGACAAGCTCGGCCTGTCGAAGTCGCTCGCGAGCCGGCACGTGAGCGCGCTGGAGTCGGCGCTGGGCGTGAAGCTGCTGCACCGCACGACGCGCAAGCTCGCGCTCACGGAGGCGGGCCGGGCCTACTACGAGCATTGCGCGCGCATCGTGCAGGAGGCGCATGCGGCCGAAGACCGCATTGCGCGCGTCCAGTCGGAGCCCGCCGGCCAGGTGCGGATGACGGCAGCCCCTGCCTTCGCGGTGCGCCAGCTCCTGCCCGCGCTGCCCGAGTTCCATCGCCGGCATCCGAAAATCCAGGTGAGGCTTTCCTGCAGCAACCGGACCGTCGACCTGGCTGAAGAGGGATTCGACCTGGGTGTGCGCGTGTCCTTCGCGCCGGTGCCGACCCTGGTGGCGCGAAAGCTCGCGCCGAACAACTCCGTGATCTGCGCCGCGCCCGAGTACCTGGAGCTTCGTGGTGCTCCGCGCCGGCTCGAGGACCTGGGCAAGCACGAATGCGTGATCTTCAAGCCGCTCGCGCCGAACGGCGTGTGGTCGTTGCGCCGCGATGGGGTGAAGCACACCGTCCCCGTCACCGGCGCCTTCGAGACCGACGAGATGGAGGCGGTGCGCGCAGCCGTCGAAGCGGGCATGGGTGTCGGGGCGCTGCCGGCCTACATGGCCGCGGAGCCCCTCCGAAAGGGGCGGCTCCTGCCCCTGCTGCGGCAGTACAGGATGCTCCCGGAGAGCGCGATCTACCTTGTCTGGCTTCCCGACCGCACGTTGCCCTCGCGCGTGCGCGCCCTCATCGACTTCCTGGGCGAGAGATTCGGCCCGGTTCCACCTTGGGAAGGGCATGCGCCATGAGGTTCACGCGGATGGAGCAAGCAGGCATCACTTCCGATCCTCCACGAACTGCTCGGCCCCGTCGATCGGCCGCAGCCACGGCTCGCGGCGCTTGGTCCAGAGCTCGTAGGTCGGCACGAGCGTTGTCGGGGCTTCCGACAACGCGCCGAGCTTGATTTCGGCCTCTCGCTCATCGAGCGAGAACACGTGCGAGCCGCAGCGTGGGCAGAAGCGGTGGCCGCCGAATTCCGACGTCTCACCGACGTGCTCGAACTGCTGCGCGGGCCAGACCGCGTAGAAGGTGAAGGCCGAGCCGGTTTCCTGTCGACAGTTGATGCAATGGCAGATGCCGACGCGAAGGGGGTCGCCGCGAACGCAAACCTTCACCTGGCCGCAACGGCATTGTCCGGAGATCGCCTTCATGGTCGCAATTCTGCCCCTTTCCGCAGTGCCGATCGGACCCTCGGGAGCGCACGCCGGACAACGAACCATGCCGCCTTCGATCGCGTCCAAGATTTTTGCCCGATTGGAGGAACGAGCCATGGCCGATCGCATCGTCAAGTCCGTATTCCTGCACGCAGCCCCGCACCAGGTTTGGCCCGCGATCACCGACGCGAAGTCCTTCGGGACCTGGTTCGGTGCCGAGTTCGACGGCTCGTTCACTCCGGGCGCGCACGTGACCGGACGGATCACGCCCACGCAAATGGATCCCGAAGTCGCCAGGGCGCAGGAGCCCCACAAGGGCATGCCGATCGACCTCACCATCGAGCGCATCGATCCGCTGCGGCACTTCTCGTTCCGCTGGAATCCGCTGGCGATCGAACGCTCGATCGCGAGGACGAAGGAGCCTTCGACGCTGGTCGAGTTCGATCTCGAGGAGGCGGACGGAGGCACCAGGCTCACCGTCACCGAATCGGGCTTCGACGGGCTGCCGGAGCGGCAGGCCGAAGTTTTCGAGTCGAACGCGAGCGGCTGGGAAAAGCAGATGGGGCTCGTGCGCAACTTCGTGGAAAGGCACTGAGCCGCCCGCACCGCGCGAACTACGGCGATGTGCCCGGCTTCAGAATGGCAGCCGAGCTCACCTCACGAGCACTTGCTGCAGGCGCTTCGAACACGCGATAGGCCACCGGCAAGCCGGGCATGTCCGCATGCGCGACCACGACGACGCGCGTGCCTTCTTCCCGCAGCTTCGCGAGCTCGCCGGCCTCGAGGTAGGCGTCCATGGCCACCGCGAAGCGGTGGCGCTGGTTCGCGTCATCGAGGAGCTCGAAATACTGCTCGTTCAGGCCAACGACCCGGCCGGTGATTTCCATCCTGCTGTGATCCCGTCACGGCGGACGGAGCGGCCTCCCCGAAACAGCGTGGCGACGCCCTGCGCGGAGTCAACGAACCGATCGGGTTCCTCTGTCTCGCCTGGCGGTTTCCCTGACCTTGCACTCGCTCGCCACCCGCTCCCGGATGATCTGCGCCAACCGCGCGGCATCCCGCCCGGGATACTCGGGGTCGTGGAACCCGATCATCAGCCGCGTGCTCCGCGTGCCCTGGGCCATCGGCAGTAGCTCGAGCTGCCCGGCCTCGAGCTCCGCGCGCACCGTATCGATCGGCACCCACGCGTAGCCGTGTCCGCTCACCAGCGCGCGGATCTGCGAGGCCTTGTTCGAAAAGGTCCAGCGCAGCTCCACCCCGGAAACCTCCGTCTTGCGCTGTGTACCCGTTTCGCGAATCAGGATCCGCCGGTGCCGCTTCAGATCGCGAGCGGTGATGTTCCGGCCCAGCTTGTGCAGCGGATGCGAAGGGTGCGCCACCGCCATGAAGTCCACGCGCATGAGGGGCTCGCCGGTCATGCCGACTTCCTCCGACCCGATGGCGATGTCGACCACGCCATCCTTGAGCAACGCGAGGGTGTCCGACATCACCGTCTCGTGCACCTCGATGCGCGTCTCGGGGCGTTCCTTCGCGAACTCGCCCAGGCACTCGACGAGCAACCATGTGGGGAAGAGGATCTCGACCGCGATGCCGATCTCGGGCTGCCAGTCCTTCGACATCGCGGCCGCCCCGCGCTCGAGCAGCGTTGCTTCCTCGAGCAGCGTTCGCGCGCGCCGGTAGAGCACCTGGCCCGGCTCGGTGAGCACTGCCTTGCGGCCGCGGATCTCGAACACCTTCAGATCCAGCAACCGTTCGATCTTCTGGACCGCGTAGGTGAGCGTCGATTGCGTCTTGTGCAGGACCTCGGCGGCCTGGGCGTAGCCGCCCGCTTCGACCACTGCCTGCAGGGCGCGCCATTGCTCGAGGGTGATGCGGGGTGCGTCGGCCATAGTTCGAATGATTCGATAGGAATAGGCGAAATTATGCGCTGTTTTATCGAATGGATCGAGACAACAATGGGGACATCGACTCACAACCCTGAGCCCGGCCTACGCCGGGGCGACGAACGAAATCCGGAGGACCCCATGAAAACCCTGCTCCAGATCCAGACCAGCCTCTTCGAAGCCAATGGCCAGTCGAGCCGCCTCGCCACCCGCTTCGCCGACGAATGGCGCGTCGACAACCCGGAGGGCGAAGTGGTCGTGAGCGACATCGGCCGCAATCCGGTCCCGCAC
>CAMPHL010000230.1 GCA_946885905.1 uncultured Pseudomonadota bacterium
CGGGGAGCTGCGCCGCCGGGGCGCATTCGCGGCCCGCCCCGAGCCCAATCTCGCCGAGCTGCTGGACCTGGTGGCCCTGGGCACGGTAGCCGACGTGGTTCGCCTGGATGCGAACAACCGCGTGCTCGTGACTCAGGGCCTCGCACGCATCCGCGCAGGGCGAGCGTGCCGCGGAGTTGCGGCGCTCTTCGCGGTCGCGGGCCGCGATGCCACGCAAGCGACGGTCTACGACCTGGGCTTCGCGGCCGGACCGCGGCTCAACGCGGCCGGGCGCCTGGACGACATGTCGCTCGGCATCGAATGCCTGCTCGCTTCCGACGCGGCGAGCGCCACGCGGCTCGCTTCGGCGCTCGATCGCCTCAACCGCGAGCGCCGCGGCATCGAGGACGACATGCAGGCCTCGGCCGTCGAGCTCCTGGCGGGCGTGGAGGCCGGCGCGGACTACACGCTCGCCCTCCACCACCCCGAATGGCATGGCGGCGTCGTGGGCATCCTCGCCTCGCGCCTCAAGGACCGCTTCCATCGCCCCGTGTTCGCCTTCGCGGCCGACAACGGCGCGCGCCTGAAGGGCTCGGGCCGCTCGATTCCGGGCTTCCACCTGCGCGATGCGCTCGACCGGGTGGACAAGGCGCACCCGCGGCTCATCGAGCGCTTCGGCGACCACGCGGGCGCCGCGGGCGCGACCCTCGCTGCCGATCGCCTACCGGAGTTTCGCGCCGCCTTCGAAGCGATCGCGCGCGAGTGGCTCACGCCCTCGGATTTGCAGCGACGCATCGAGACCGACGGCGAGCTGCCGGCGGCCGACCTGAGCCATGAGTTCGCGCGGCTGCTGCGCGACCAGGTGTGGGGACAGGGCTTCCCCGAGCCGCGCTTCGAGGGCGCGTTCCGGGTGGAATCGCAGAAGGTGGTGGGCGAGAAGCACGTGAAGCTCACGCTCTCGGGCGGCGGGCGCCGCCACGAGGCGATCCGCTTCGGCTCGGCCGATTCGCTTCCGGCCTGCATTCGCGCCGTCTTCCGCCTGGACCTCAACGACTACCAGGGCACGCAGTCGCTGCAACTCGTGGTCGAGCACGCCGAAGCCTCGGGCTGAGGCTTCGGCGCCGCGCTATCACGCAGCGGCCTTGGGACTGGGTCCGTACTGGTTGTCGCCGGGGTTGCTGTCCATCACCCAGAAGATGATGAGGACGAGCGCGCCGATGAGGGGCACCAGGCCGATCAGCTGCCACCACCCGCTCTTGCCGGTGTCGTGCAGGCGGCGCGCGCCCACGGCGAGGCTCGGGATCAGCATCGCGAGCGCGAAGATCGTGTACAGGAGCGGTATGCCGATGATGGCATCGACCACGCACAGGACGACCGCGATGATGACGTAGAACAGGACGTACATCCAGAATTCCTTGCGCCGCGCGCGTCCGCTGAACACCGCGTACTTCTTCACTACCGAGATGAACTCGTTCACGTGCCCCCCTTGCGTTCGTTGGTTTGTCGGCCCGCCGTGAATCGCCGTGATGCGGGCGTGACTATGCGCCCGTTCGGCGGCAAGCTCAACCGCAGGCGCTGGCGAGCCAGGCCTCGACGCGCGCCAGCGGCGCCGGCCGGCTGTAGAGGTAGCCCTGCGCCAGGTCGCAGCCGAGCTCGCGCAAGAGCTCGGCCTGCTCCTCGGTCTCGACGCCTTCGGCAACGACGGTCATTCCCAGGGCGTGCGCGAGCGAAACCACCGCCGAGACGATGGGCTGGCGCGCGGGGCTCGAGCCCAGATCGTGCACGAACGACTTGTCGATCTTGAGGTCCGTGGCCGGCAGCCGCGCGATGTAGCTGAGGGACGAATACCCGGTCCCGAAGTCGTCCAGGGCCACGCCGAGCCCCATGCGCCGGACCTGCCACAGGATCTCGATGCACGACTCGATGTCTTCCATCATCACGCTCTCGGTGATCTCGATGTCGAGGCCGCCGGCGGCGTCGGGCCCGATGGCCGCCGCGAGGTATCCCGGGAAGTCCTTCTGGCGGAACTGCAGCGGCGAGACGTTCACCGCGATGCGGGCCTTGCGGCCGCGTGAACGCAGCGCCTTCAGGTCCTCGGCGGCCTGGCGCGCGACCCATGCGCCGACCTCGAGGATGAGGCCGGTGTCCTCGAGCACCGGGATGAAGCGCCCGGGCGGCACGACCGTGCCCTGCGGCTCGTTCCAGTAGAGCAGCGCCTCGAGCGAGGGGGCCTTGCCGGTGCGGAAATCGACCTTGGGCTGGTAGAGGAGGGTGAACTCGCGCTGCGCGAGGGCGCGCTCGAGCGCGCTTACCAGCGCCACCCGGTTGGCGATCGCGGCATTGAGCTCGGGCGCGTAGAACCTGCAGGTCTCGGCCGAGACCTTGGCGCGCTTCAAGGCCGCCTCGGCGTTGGTGAGCAGCGCATCGGCGCCGCCGCCGTCCGAGGGAAAGAGCGAGACGCCCGCCTTGAACGAGAGGTGCACCGTTTCGCCCTCGACCCGGAAGGGCTCGCGCAGCGCCGCCAGGATGCGCTCGAGGATCGTCCCCACCGCGGCGGCCTGGGGTATGTCCGCGAGGATGAGGCCGAACTGGTCGCCGCCGATGCGCCCGAGCGTGTCGCCGGCGGCAAGCCGGCTTCGCACGCGCGTCCCGGCGTGCTTGAGCAGCGCATCGCCCGCGTGCCTCCCGAGGTTGTCGTTCACGACGTGGAAGCCGCGCAGGTCGAGGACCACGACCGCGAGCATGCCCCCGCCTCCGCGGCGCGCCTCGACGAGCGTCGAGAGCGTTTCGTGGAAGAGGCGCCGGTTGGGCAGCCCGGTCAGCGTGTCGTAGTAGGCGAGATGGTGCACCTCGCGCTCCTTCTCGATATGGTCGAGCCCGAAGGAGATGTCGCCGCCCAGCTCCTCTAGCAGGCGCAGCTCCTCCTCGTCGAAGAAGCCCGGCACGCTCGAGTACAGGAAGATGAGCCCGCGGGTCTCGCCGGCCACCACGAGCGGCAAGGCCATGAGCGATCGGAAGCCGCGGTCGAGCGCCGCCCTGGCCTTGCGCACGTCCGGGTCGTTCGCGAGGTCGTTGCTCGCCACGGGCCTCATCGTCCTCGCCGCGCGCGCGGCGAGCGCCGACCCGCCCTCCTCGCTCGCGCTGAAACGCCCTACCGAGAGGAAGCCCTGCTCGGCGCCCTTCCACGCCACCGGGGCGATGTCCCTGGTATCGGGATCGATGAGCCCTGCCCAGGCGAAAGCGAAATGCCCATGCTCGACGGCGATCCGGCACGCCTCCTCGAGGAGCAGGTCGCGGCTGCGGATACGCACGATGGCCGAGTTGATGCCCGAAAGGACGGCGCGGATGCGGCTCAACCGCTGGATCTTCTCTTCCTGGATGGTGCGCTCGGTCACGTCGCGCGAGACCACCACCACGCGCTCGACCGAGCCGTCGGGGGCGCGGATCACGTTGCCGCGCGATTCCAGGTGCCGCACCGAGCCGTCGCGCAGCACCCAGCGGTATTGCGCGCCCTGCCCTACGCCCGATTCCACCGTCTCGCGGAAGACCCGCTCGATGCCCTCCCGGTCGTCGGGATGGATCTCCTGGAAGGAGTCGGTGCCGACCAGGTCGCCGGCGTCGAAGAGCTGCAAGTGCGAGGGGCTCGTGTAGAGCCGCCGGCCGTCCCGATCGAGCATGGCGATGAAGTCGCTCGAGCTCTCGGTGATGAGGCGGAACTTCTCCTCGCTGCCGGCGAGGTCGCGCGCGGCGTTGCTCGCGCGCAGGACGTAGCGCACCCGATGGCGCAGCAGCGCCCAGTTGACCGGCTTGGAGATGAAGTCGGTGGCGCCGGCCGCGAACGCCGCCTCGATCGAAGCCAGGTCGTCGAGGCCGGTGGCCATCACGATGGGCACGTGCCGGCCGTCGCGGCGCCCGCGGATCCTGCGGCAGACCGAAAGCCCGTCCAGGCCGGGCATCTCGACGTCGAGGAGGATCAGTTCGGGCGGCTCGCGCTCGAAAGCCGCGACCGCGGCCAGGCCGTCGGCGGCTTCCTCCACGGCGAAGCCGGCCTGTTCCAGGACCGCGCGGGCGAGCTGGCGCGAAGTGGGGTCGTCGTCCGCTACGAGGATCCGTGCCGTGCGTTCGGCGCCGCGCAGGATCACGAAGCGGTCGCGCGCGAGCGCTCGGCAAGCTCCTCGCGGACGTGCTCGAACTCCACCCCGATCGCGCGGGCGAGGTCGCCGGCATCGTGCGTGCCGCCTGCTCGGCAGTGCCGCTCCAGGTCCTTGCAGAGCCGCGCCAGCACCGTGGCGCCCAGGTTCGCGCTCGCCGACTTGAGCGCGTGCGCCGCGCGGGCGACGGCGGAAGCGTCGGCACGCACCATGCCCTCGCGAATCGCCGCGATGCGGGCGGGCGCGTCCGCGAGGTAGGTGCGGATGAGGCTTTTCAGGAGGTCGCTGCCGCCGCCGGCCTGCTCGAGCAGCCTCTCGATCACGCCGAGGTCGACGTGGGGCTCGCCGCCGGGCGCAACCACGAGCCAGCGGCGAAGCGACTGCTCGAGCTGCGGCAGCGAGAACGGCTTGCTCAGGTAATCGTCCATGCCCGCCGCGAGGCATTTCTCGCGGTCGCCCTCGATCGCGCCCGCGGTGAGCGCCACGATCGGAAGCCGCGGCATGCCCTCGGCCTCGCGCACCCGGATGGCGGCGGTCGCCTCGAAGCCGTCCATGCCGGGCATTTCGCAGTCCATGAGCACGACATCGAAGGTTTCCCCCCGCGCGACCAGGTCGAGCGCCTGCCGGCCGTCGGCCGCGACCACGCAGGTGCACCCGAGGAACTCGAGCATGTGGCCGGCGAGCTCCTGGTTCACCGGATTGTCCTCGACGAGGAGCACGCGCGCGTACAGCCGCGTGTGCGCCGCGCCGGGAGCGAGCGCATTCGCGGTCACCTTGCCGCGCATCGCGCTCACCAGGCAGTCGTAGAGGTGCGACTGGCGCACGGGCCGGGTGAGGAAGTAGCCCACGCCCGACTCGAGCGCGGTCTCCT
>CAMPHL010000231.1 GCA_946885905.1 uncultured Pseudomonadota bacterium
GCATGGGCTTCATCGAGGAGACGGGCGCCGCCCAGCCCCTGCGCGACGCACGCATCACCACCATCTACGAGGGCACGACCGGCATCCAGGCGAACGACCTCGTCGGCCGCAAGGTCGGTCGCGAGCAGGGCAGGACCGCGTTCGCCCTGATCGGGGAGATGGAGAAGATCGTGGGCGAGCTGCCGGCCACGAAGAACGTCCACCTCTGCGCCATGAGCGACCGCCTCGCCTCGGCCATCGCGCCGCTCAAGGAGGCGACGCAGTGGATCGTGCAGGCTTACGGGAGCAACCCCGCTGCCGTGGGCGCGGGTTCGGTGTATTACCTGAAGCTCATGGGCATCACCTGCGGTGGCTGGATGATGGCGCGCGCGGCGCGCGAAGCCGCCCGGCAGCTGGACGCGGGGCAGGGCGACAAGGACTTCCTTCGCGGCAAGCTCCTCACCGCCCGCTTCTATGCCGACCACATCCTGCCGCAGGCGATGGGGTTGTCGGCGATCACCATGCGCGGCGGCGACAGCGTGCTGGCTGTGGAGGAGGCGCTGCTGTAGAGGTACCGCGCGCTCGAGGAGGCGATCAGTCCGCCGCCTCGGCGGAAGCGGCGCGCGGTGAGAGCTCGCTGATTTCGTTGCGGTACGCGATCGACGACTGGTTGCTCGTGCGCGACATTTCCTTCGCCGCGTACATCGCCCGATCGGCATCGGCCTGGATCCCGGGCACGCCGCTGCCGAAGCGATAGTCGGCCACGCCGCAACTCACCGAGATGCGCAGCTCGAGCCCGGGCGCGATCTCGCAGGGGCTGCCGGAGATGGCCTTCACGATGCGCTCCATCACCATCTTGAGCGCGCGGTTGCGATGCAGGCCGACGAGGAACTCGTCGCCGCCCCAGCGCGCGACCCAGTCGCCGCGCCGCGTATTGAGCTGGAGCAGGGCCGCCAGGTGCGAGATCACCGCGTCGCCGGCGCTGTGCCCGTGCTTCTCGTTGATCTGCTTGAAGTTGTTCACGTCGACGAAGGCGACGTGGAAGGTCTGCAGGTCGCGCTCGGCGCGCGCGACTTCCTCCGAGAGCCGCTTCTCGCCGGCGCGGCGGTTGTAGATGCCGGTGAGATCGTCGGTGTCGGAGACCCGTTCCAGGCGCGAAATCGTCTCGTGCAGCTGCGTGAGCGTGTACTGCGTGCCTTCCATCAGCCGACCGGCGCGGTCGCTGAAGTGGATCGGCAGGTCGGGCACCTTGCGGCTGTCGATGTAGTCGCGCAAGGCCTCCGCGGTGAGGTCGATCGGCGTGAGCAGCTCGCGCAGGATCCAGAGGGTGCCGAGGAAGCCCGCGAAGCAGGCCAGCACGAGTGCGGCGAGGACCGGGTACATCGCTTCCCAGTCGGTGCGCGAGAGCAGCAGGTAGACGATGAAGGTCGCGAGCGGGATCAGTATGCCCACGAACGCCGCGAGCGCGAACTTGCCCGCATAGCTGGTCCTGAGCACGCCCAGCTCGGAGATGGTGCGGTAGACCCCCATCCGCGCAAGCGCCTCGCGACCGGGTTGCACCTTGCTCACCATTGCGTTCCGAGCCTCCCAGTTCCGGGCATTCTATTCCCGAAGGCACAAAAGCGCTTCACCCGATCGTGTTGCGGAGCACTCCGATGCCCTCGACCTCGGTCTCGAGGAGGTCGCCGGGCTTCAGGAACTCGGGCGGCGTGCGCGCGTAGCCCACGCCTTCGGGCGTCCCGGTCGAGATCACGTCGCCGGCCTCGAGCGTCATGCCCGCGGAGAGCTCGGCGATGAGGCGCGGGACCTTGAAGAACATGCGGCGCGTGGCGGAATCCTGTTTCACCACGCCATTCACGCGGCACGTGACGCGAAGCTCGCCCCAGTCCAGGCTGTCGGCGGTCACGATGCAAGGCCCCATGGGGCAGGTGCCGTCGAGGCTCTTGCCCTTGTGCCATTGGCCTCCGTGCCGCCGCTGCAGGTCGCGCCACGAGACGTCGTTGATCACCGTGTAGCCGAACACGTGGCGCATCGCGTCGGCTTCGGCGATGTTCTTGCCGCCCGGGCCGATGATCACGCCCAGCTCGACTTCCCAGTCCATCGAGGTGGAGATCGACGCATCGCAGGGGATGCTGTCGTAGGGGCCGTTCACCGTCGTCGTCACCTTGCTGAAGAACACGGGATGTTCCGGAAGCTTGCGATCGTCGTGCAGCTTCTGCGCGCCTTCCTCGAAGTGGGGGAGGTAGTTCCAGCCCACGCAGAACACGTTCTTCGCCGGGCGCGGGATGGGCGCATGCAGCTTCACGTCCGCGAGCGAGACGGTGGGCACGCCCGGCTTGCGCTCCAGCTCGCGCAGCCGCGCGAGCATCGATTCGCCCGAGCAGATGATCCCCAGCATCGTCGCGGTGCTCGCGTCGGCTCCAAGCGCCGCCGGGATATCCACGATGCGCTTGCCCTCGAGGAGCAGGCCCGGGCGGGGCTGTCCAGAAGGCAGCGGAGAAAAGGTGACGAGCTTCATGCGGCTGCGCGCTCCTCAGTCGTTCTTCCATTGGGGCTTGCGCTTCTCGAGGAAGGCGTTCACGCCTTCCAGCCGATCGCCGTGCTCGAAGAGCTCCACGAAGAGCTCGCGCTCGAGCATGAGGCCCTCGCGGCGCGCGATGCCGTTGCGGGCGTTGTGGATGAGCGCCTTGCAATGGGCCACCGCACGAGGCGAAAGGGTGGCGACCCGCTCGGCCATCTTCGTCGCGGCCTCGAGCGATTGGCCCTTGGGAACCACTTCCTCCACGAGGCCGACGCGCAGCGCCGTGGGCGCGTCGACGCGTTCGTTGGTGAGGATCATCCGCTTGGCCCAGCCTTCGCCCACGAGCCAGGGGAGGTTCTGCGTGCCGCAGCCGCCCGGCAGCAGGCCCACGGCCGGCTCCGGCAATGCCATCTGGGCATGCTCCTCCGCGATGCGGATGTCGCAGGCGAGCGCGCATTCGAGGCCGCCGCCCATGGCGTAGCCGTTGATGGCCGCGATGGTGACGAAGCGCGAGTCCATGAGCGCCCCGAAGGCCTGGCCGAAACGCGCGATGAATTCGCGCGCGGAGCCCGGATCGCCGCGAAAGCGCTCGAGGTCGGCGCCCGCGGAGAAGAACTTGGCGCCCGCCCCGGTGATGACCGCCGCGTAGATGCCACGATCGTCCTCGAGCCTGGCGACGAGCGCTTCGAGCTCGAGCAGGCTGTCGGGCGTCCAGGTGTTGGCCGGCGGGTTGTCGATGGTGATGAAGGCCGTCGAGCCGCGAATCTCGTGACGCATCGGGAAGCTGCTACTTGAGGCTGATGGTGGTGTGGATGCCCGGATTGGTGCCCGCGTCGTCGAACCAGCGCGCCGTCACCGTCTTCACCTGGGTGTAGAACTGGACGGCCTGCTTGCCGTAGGGACCGAGGTCGCCCAGCTTCGAGCCGCGCGAGCCGCTGAAGCTGAAGTAGGGCACCGGCACGGGGATGGGCACGTTGATCCCCACCTGGCCCACGTCGATCTCGTTCTGGAACTTGCGCGCCACCGCGCCCGACTGGGTGAAGATGCCGGTGCCGTTTCCATATGGGTTCTTGTTGATGAGATCGATCGCCTCGTCGAGGGTCTCGACGCCCACGATCTGGAGCACGGGCCCGAAGATCTCCGTCTGGTAGGCCTTGTGCTCGGGCTTCACGCCCGAGATCACGGTCGGCGCGATGAAGTTGCCCTTGGGATAGTGCGGGATTTGCGGATTGCGGCCATCCAGCTCGATCTTGGCACCTTCCTTTTCGGACAGGGCGATCATCGACTCGATCCGCTCCTTCGCCTGCTTCGAAATCACCGGCCCCAGGTCGGCCCCGGCTTCGGCACCGGCATTGACCTTGAGGGTCTTCGCCTTGGCGACGATGTCGGGAATCCAGTTGCGCGCCTCGCCCACGAGCACCGCCACGCTGGTGGCCATGCAGCGTTGCCCGGCCGCGCCGAAGCCCGCGCCCACGAGGGAGTTCAGCGACAGCTCCTTGTTCGCGTCCGGCATCAGCACGGCGTGGTTCTTGGCGCCCATCATGCATTGCGCGCGCTTGCCGTGGCTGCTCGCAAGCTTGTAGACGTGCTCGCCCACCTGGCAGGAGCCCACGAACGAGACCGCCTTCACCTCGGGATGGCTGCAGAGCGCATCCACCGGCTCCTTGCTGCCGTGCACGACGTTGAGCACGCCGGGCGGCAGGCCCGCCTCGATCGCGAGCTCGGCGAGGAGCATCGTCGTCATCGGGTCCTGCTCGGAGGGCTTGAGCACGAAGGTATTGCCGCAGACGACCGCCATCGGGAACATCCAGAGCGGGATCATCGCGGGGAAGTTGAACGGCGTGATGCCGGCGCAGACGCCCAGGGGCTGGCGGATGAAGTAGGTGTCCACGCCGTTGGCCACCTGCTCGGCGAACTCGCCCAGCGCGAGCGTGCCGATCGAGCAGGCGTGCTCGACCACCTCGAGCCCGCGGAAGATGTCGCCCTCGGCATCGGGCAGCGTCTTGCCCTGCTCGGCGGTGAGCGCCGCGGCGATCTTCTTCATGTCGCGGCGGATGAGCTCCTGCAGCTTGAGCATGATGCGCGCGCGGGCGCCGAGCGGCACGTTCTTCCAGGTCCTGAACGCTGCTGCGGCGTTGCGAACGGCCTCGTCGACCTCGGCCGCGTCGCACATCGGCACGCGCGCGAGCACTTCCTGGGTCGCGGGGTTCACGACGTCGCGCCAGGCCTTCGCCTTCGAATCGACGAACTTGCCGCCGACGAGGAGCTTTACGGTGGGGACTTTGCCCGAGGCGGGCTGGGGATTCGCGGCCATGGAGTTCTCCTTCGAGAGCTCCAATTATAGGGGCGCAGCCGCTCGCTCAGTTGGCGGGCCGTACCTTCGCCTTCGCGCCGAAGCCCTCGATGCGCACCGCGTCGCCCCCCTTGAGGCCCGGGATCTCGTCCTGCGTGACCTCGATCGGCACCCGCCAGCGGGTGCCGTCCAGCCGCTCG
>CAMPHL010000232.1 GCA_946885905.1 uncultured Pseudomonadota bacterium
GCGAAACGACCCGTTGAATGCTGCGGAGGATCGGACGCACATTTTCGACCAGCTCGCGCGCGAAGGGGCTCGGCGCCATGCCGCCCCCGATCTTGACCAGGAGCGGATCGCCGAGTTGCTCGCGCAAGCGCGCCAGCGCATGGCTCACCGCCGACTGCGTGCGGCCGAGCCGTTGGGCGGCCCGGGTGACGCTGCCCTCCGCCATCAACACCTCGAAGGTCACGAGGAGGTTCAGGTCGAGCCGGGCCAGATTGATTTCATGCATGATGAATGAAATGAATTCGTTGGACAGATCATGAATGTAATCGGAAAAATGGCGGCATCTCAACCGAGTCGCATTCAGGAGGATCCCGCAATGACCCAAATCCAATCCGCCCCCGCATTCATCGAGCGCGCCTTCGACGACTTCGTCGCCGCCATGAACCTGCCGATGGTCGTGCTGGGAGACAGGCTGGGCCTCTACAAGGCCATGGCCGGCGCCGGGCCGCTCACGCCCGCGGAACTGGCGGCACGAACCGGAACGGCCGAGCGCTACGTGAGGGAATGGCTGTCCCAACAGGCCGCGGGCGGCTACGTCACCTATGAAAGCGTAGCCGGCCGCTTCGCCCTCCCGGATGAGCACGCAGCGGTCCTGGCCGACGAAATGAGCCCGATGTTTCTCGGCGGCGCCTTCCAGCTCGCGTTCGGCTATGCCCATTCGGCGCGGCATGTCCAGGATGCGTTCCGCACCGGCAAGGGCGTGGCGTACGACCATCAGGATCAGGACGTCTTCACGGGCGTGGAACGGTTCTATCTGCCTGCCTACACGGCGAACCTGACCACGACCTGGATTGCGGCTCTGACGGACGTGCCGGAAAAGCTCCAGGCGGGCGCGCGCATCGCCGACGTGGGCTGCGGCCACGGCGTCTCGACGCTGCTGCTCGCCCAGGCCTATCCCGCGTGCGAGGTTGTCGGCTTCGACTATCACGCCGGCTCGATCGAGCGGGCGCGCGAACGGGCTCGGGCCGCGGGCCTGGCCGACAGAGTACGTTTCAAGGTCGCGGGCGCCACGGAGTTTCCCGGACGCTACGACCTCGTCCTTCTCCTCGACTGTCTCCACGACATGGGCGACCCCGAGGCGGCTTGCCGGCATATCCGCTCCGCCCTCGAGCCGGACGGCACCCTGCTCATCGTCGACCCGCTGGCCGGTGACCGCCTCGAGGAGAACCTCACCCCTCTCGGGCGTGCCTACTACGCGGCCTCGACCCTCAACTGCGTGCCGACCTCCCTGTCTCAACCCGGGGGCCTGGCCCTGGGCGCGCAGGCGGGCGAGGTACGGCTGCGCGAGGTCGCGACCCGAGCCGGATTCAGCCGTTTTCGCCGCGCCGTCGAAGCGCCGTTCAACCTGGTGATCGAAGCGAGGCCGTAGCCGGGCCCTGAATCACTCCCACTCGATCGTGGCCGGCGGCTTGCTGGAGATGTCGTAGGTCACGCGATTGATGCCGCGCACCTCGTTGATGATGCGGCTCGAGGCGCGCCCCAGGAGCTCGTAGGGCAGCTCGGCCCAGTGCGCGGTCATGAAGTCCGTGGTCTGCACCGCGCGAAGCGCCACGACGAAGTCGTAGGTCCGCCCGTCGCCCATCACGCCGACGGATCGCACGGGCAGGAAGACGGCGAAGGCCTGTGCGACCTTGTCGTACCAGGACTGTCCATCGGGCGCTTGCGCGCGGCGCAACTCCTCGATGAAGATCGCGTCGGCGCGGCGTAGCAGGTCCGCGTACTCGCGCCGAGCCTCGCCCAGGATGCGTACTCCCAGGCCGGGCCCCGGGAAGGGATGGCGCAAGACCATGTCGCGCGGAAGGCCGAGCTCGAGGCCCAGCGCCCGCACCTCGTCCTTGAAGAGCTCGCGCAGCGGCTCGAGCAGCTTGAGGTGCAAGCTGTCCGGCAACCCGCCTACGTTGTGGTGGGACTTGATCGTGACCGCCTTCTTCGTCTTGGCCCCCGCCGATTCGATCACGTCGGGATAGATCGTGCCCTGCGCGAGCCACTTCGCCTTCGGCATCGACTTCGCTTCGCGCTGGAAGATCTCGACGAAGAGCCGGCCGATGACCTTGCGCTTCTGCTCGGGATCGGAGACGCCGGCGAGTGCCGCGAAGTACTCGTCCGCGGCATTGACTCGATCGACCTTCACTCCCAGGTGGCGCGCGAAAGTCGCCATAACCTGGTCGCCCTCGCCTTCGCGCAGCAGCCCGGTGTCCACGAAGATGCAGGTGAGCTGGTCGCCGATCGCCTTGTGGATGAGCGCCGCCGCGACGGCGGAGTCCACTCCGCCCGACAGGCCCAGGATGACTTCCTCGTCCCCGACCTGCTCGCGGATTCGCCTGACCGCGTGGGGCGCGAATTCGGGCATGTTCCAGTGGCGGTCCGCGCCGCAGATCTCGTGCACGAAGCGCTCGTAGATGGCCCTGCCCTGCTTCGTGTGCGTGACCTCCGGATGGAACTGCACGGCGTAGAAGCGCCGCTGCTCGTCGGCCATGCCGGCGATCGGACAGTTGTCGTTCGAGGCCATCACCTTGAAGCCCGGTGGCAGCGCAGTGACCTTGTCGCCGTGGCTCATCCACACGTCGAGCAATCCCTCGCCGTTGGGGCCTTTGCGGTCCTCGATGCCGTCCAGGAGCTTCATGTGGCCGCGTGCACGGACTTCCGCGTAGCCGAACTCGCGCACCTTGCCGTTCTCGACATCCCCGCCCAGCTGCTGCGCCATGGTCTGCATGCCGTAGCAGATGCCCAGTACCGGCACGCCCGCCTGGAAGACGTACGGGTCGGCCTTCATCGACGCGGATTCGTAGGCCGAGGCGTGGCTGCCCGACAGGATGATCCCCTTGGGGCCGTACTCCTTGATGAAGCTTGCGTCGACGTCCTGCGGATGCAGCTCGCAGTACACGCCGGCCTCGCGAACCCGCCTGGCGATGAGCTGCGCGACCTGGGAGCCGAAGTCCAGGATGAGGATCTTGTCCATCGCGATCCCCTCCTAGTCGATGTGGTAGTTGGGTGCTTCCTTGGTGATCTGCACGTCGTGGACGTGAGATTCGCGCATCCCGGCGGAGCTGATCTCCACGAACTGCACCCTGGATCGCATCTCGTCGACGGTGCGGCAGCCGGTGTAGCCCATGCTGGCGCGCACCCCGCCCATGAGCTGGCCGATGATCGCCGTCGCCGGGCCCTTGTACGGGATGCGTCCTTCGACGCCCTCGGGCACGAGCTTGTCGGCGTTGTTCTCGGCATCCTGGAAATAGCGGTCCGACGAGCCCTTCTGCATCGCCCCGATCGAGCCCATCCCCCGATACGCCTTGTACGAGCGGCCCTGGTAGAGCTCGATCTCGCCCGGCGCTTCCTCGCTGCCGGCGAAGATGCTTCCGAGCATCACGCTGGAGGCGCCGGCCGCGAGCGCCTTCGAGATGTCGCCCGAGTAGCGGATGCCGCCATCGGCGATGCAGGGGACATCGAGCGGCGCGAGCGCCTCCGCCACGTGCTGGATCGCGGTGATCTGCGGCACGCCCACGCCGGCGACGATGCGGGTGGTGCAGATGGAACCGGGCCCGATGCCGACCTTCACGCCGTCGGCCCCATGGTCGACCAGAGCCTTTGCGCCTTCGCGCGTGGCCACGTTTCCTCCCACCACCTGGACCTGCGGGTACGACTTCTTGACCCATTGCACGCGGTCCAGAACGCCCTGCGCGTGGCCGTGCGCCGTGTCCACGACGATGACGTCGACGCCGGCCTGCACGAGGGCGCCCACGCGCTCCTCGGTGCCCTCGCCAACCCCGATGGCCGCGCCCACGCGCAGCCTGCCGAACTGGTCCTTGCACGCGTCGGGGTGCTCGGAGCTCTTGAGGATGTCCTTCACGGTCATGAGTCCGCGCAGCTCCCAGTCCCCGTTGATCACGAGCACGCGCTCGAGTCGATGGCGGTGCATGAGGGACCGGGCCTCCTCGAGGCTCGCGCCCTCCTTCACGGTGACCAGCTTCTCGCGCGGGGTCATGATGTTCTTGACCGGCTGGTCGAGGTTGTCCTCGAAGCGCAGGTCGCGGTTGGTGACGATGCCGACCACGCGCTTGCCTTCGAGGACGGGCAGGCCCGAGATGCGGTGCCTGCGGGTGATATCGTGAACCTCGCGCACGGTCATCGTCGGCGTGATGGTGATGGGCTCCTTCACCACGCCGCTTTCGAATCGCTTGACCTTCGCCACCTCGGCCGCCTGGGCCTTCGGGGACATGTTCTTGTGGATGATGCCGATGCCGCCTTCCTGGGCCAGCGTGATGGCCAGGCGCGACTCCGTTACCGTGTCCATGGCGGCGGACAGCAGCGGGATGTTGAGCTGGATCGAAGCGGTGAGGCGGGTGGTGAGGCGGACTTCGCGGGGCAGGACGTGGGAGTGGGCGGGAACCAGCAGGACGTCGTCGAACGTGAGCGCTTTTTGAATGACGCGCATTACAAACCCTCGCCGCAAAACGAAATTATACAGATCGACCCTACCCCGGACAACCGAGCAGGCCTGCCGCGCGTTGATGTGTGGAGCTTCATTTGACGCTCGGGTTGATTCTCGTTAAGGTACCGTAAATGCTTGATACTTCACGCCTTTGCGCAGCCGTCCTGGCCATGCTCATGGCCGGCTGCGCAACCGACCCGGAACCCGCGCCGGCGCCACCGGCGCCGCCTCGCGTCGAGGCGCCGCGCGGGCCCAGCCCGCAGCAACTCGAGGCGGCCGCTGCGGAAGGAGTGGCCCACGCGGAGGATCAGCGTTTGAACGATGAGCTGACGCACGGGATAGAGCGCGAAAATGAAGAGGAGCGCCTTGCCAAACGCCGGGAGCGACTCGCGCCGCTCCTTCGAGCAGGCTACGCGGCTGGATCCGTCGTGCGCGATGTGCTGGTGGGGGATCGCCTGGTCGCTGGGGCCCACCTTCAACAGCGGCGGCTCCCTGAGCGGCGAGCCGGGGCGTG
>CAMPHL010000233.1 GCA_946885905.1 uncultured Pseudomonadota bacterium
GAGCTCGACAGCCCGCGCGGCCGCATCTACCTCATGAAGCAGATGCTCGAGGGCGCGCCGGTCACCGACCGCACCCAGCTGCACCTCGACCGCTGCCTCACCTGCCGGGCATGCGAGACGACCTGTCCTTCCGGCGTGGAGTACGGGAAGCTCGTGGATATCGGCCGCGACCTCGTCGAGCAACGCGTGGCCAGGCCCCCCGGCTCGCGGCTGAAGCGCTGGTTCCTCTCGCGGACGCTGCCGCATCGCGGCCTCTTCGCCGCCGCATGGGCGCTCGGGCGCCTGGCCAAGCCGCTGCTTCCGCGGTCGCTTTCGCGCAACATCCCGGCCGCGCGGCCGGCGGGCGAATGGCCCGCGCCGCGCCACGCACGCCGGATGGTCGTGCTGGGCGGATGCGTGCAGCCTTCCATGGCCCCCTCGATCAACACTGCCGCGGCCCGCGTGCTCGACCGGCTCGGCATCTCCCTCGTCGAGGCGCGGGGCGCGGGTTGCTGCGGAGCCGTCACCTACCACCTCAACTACCAGGACGATGCGCTCGCCTTCGTGAAGGCCAACATCGACGCCTGGTGGCCGCACGTGCAGGGCGGCGCGGAGGCGATCGTCATCACCGCGAGCGGCTGCGGCACGATGGTCGCCGACTATGGGCACCTGCTCGCCGGGGATCCCGCCTATCGCGAGAAGGCAGCCCGCATCTCGGAGCTTTCCAGGGACATCTCCGCGGTCGTGGACGCCGAGCGGGAAAAGCTGGCAGCGCTCATGAAGGACGGCGCCGCGGCGACACTGGCCTTCCACTCGCCCTGCAGCCTGCAGCACGGCTTGAAGGTCCGCGGCGTGGTCGAGCAGATCCTGCGCGAGGCCGGATTCACGCTCACGCCGGTGGCCGATGCGCACATGTGCTGCGGCTCCGCCGGCACCTATTCGATCCTGCAGCCCGAGCTCTCGCAGCGCCTGCTCGCCGACAAGGTGCGCAACCTCGAAGCGGGCGCGCCGCAACTCGTCGCGACGGCGAACATCGGGTGCCTCGCCCACATCCAGTCCGGCACCGCCATCCCGGTGCGGCACTGGATCGAGGTGCTCGACGAGCGGTTGGCTACGCAGCCCCTCGCCGGTAGAGGATGAACCTCTCGTTCTTGTCCCCGGTGCGGGCGCCGCGCCAGACCTCGGTCCACTCCGGTTCCACATGGGGAATGTGCTGCGCAGGCGCCTGCAGAAGGAGCGCGCCGCATTGCTCTGCCCCGGGCGCATCGGACGGGACGGTGCGCACATTCGAGAAGTAGTACAGGAGGGCCCGCTGCGCATCGCCCATGTTGCGTCGCGCGATGCAGCGAGCGTCCGCGGGCACGGCCCGCGCCAGGTCCGCCGCGACGGTGCGATAGCTTCGCGCCTGGTCGACGAGCGGCACGCCCAGGGTCATGAGCAGCATCCAGACCATGGTGATCCCGGCCGCCCAGTTCACCAGCGCGCGCCGCGTGGAGCGCAGCGACCGCGCCACCACGACGACCCAGACGAGTGTGAGCAGGGAGGCGAGGGCGAACGCGATGAAGCTGAAGCGATAGGTGAAGCCGGGAAGCTCGCGGCGGATGTAGTTGGCGGCTATCTCGGGCGTGCCGGTGAGGGCGGCGCCCCACAGGACCCACAGCATCGCGCCCATGAGGAAGAAGGTCATGACGCCGAACCAGTCGAGCGCGCTCGCCGCGCCGCGCGGCAGCGAGTCGAGCTCGGCCACGCCGACGATGGCCAGCGGCAGCAGCAACGGCATGAGGGCGACGTCCCGTGTCTCCCCGAACGCCGCCACTGCCATGAAGAACACCGCGAGCGCCACGACCGGGAGGTGAAGCTCGGTACGCGCGACGAAGTCCCGGCGCGCGCGATAAAGCGTCCACGCCGCCAGCGGCCAGGCAGGCCAGGCGTACCAGGTGAGCTGCTTGAGGAAGTATCCGACCCCGCGGGTGGTGGGCGCCGAGTCGCCCAGCATCGCGGCCGGCGGCCATGCGAGCAGGAAGGGGATGGTGCAGGCGAGCGCGATGCCCGCGACCATCAGGTAGCGACGATTGCGCCATTGCGGCGAGGCGATCGGCAGCGCCGCGAGGAGCGCGACCAGCATGCCCAGCTCGAGCGGGCCGTTGGCGAGGTAGCCGACGCCGATCCCGAGGCCCGTGAGCAGCCCGGCCGGCCAAGGCCGCCGCCGCGCCAGGGCGAGGCCGTACAGCGCGAGCGCCACGCCTGCGAGGCCCGCCAGCTCGGGCGTCATCTCGTGCGCGCGGATGAGCAGGCCCAGGCAGCCGATCAGCAGGAGCACGCTCATGCGCACGGCGCGCTCGCCCATGAGCTCCCACGAGGCGGCCGAAAGCAGCGCCAGCGTCGCGCCCATGTAGAGGCCCGCGGCGAGGCGCGCCGCATCGTGCAGCGGGATCATGCCGCCGAGGAGCTTCGCCAGCGCCGCCGCGGTCCAGAGGAAGAGCGGCGGCTCGCCCTGCAGCGGTTCTCCTGCGATCGCGAAGCTCGTCCAGTTCCCGGTGCGCAGGATCTCGGTTACCGCGCCGAAGGCCAGCGCCTCGTCGGTTTTCCAGGGGTCGTGTCCCACGAGGCCGGGCAGCAGCCATGCGAAGCAGACGATCAGGAAGAGCGCCGTCTTGACGGGCGTGCGGGTGCCGTCGAAAGCGATCGGGCTTAAGACCCAGTTGGGCGGCTTGGCGGCCATGCGGGGATTAGAAACGAAAAAGGCAGCCCGGAGGCTGCCTTTCGTGGGTGCCGGGAAGCGCGCCGATTACTCGGCCGCCTTCGCCGCGGTGCCCTTGCGTGCGTAGCGCTTCTTGAACTTGTCCACGCGGCCGGCGGTGTCCACGATCTTCTGCTTGCCCGTGTAGAAGGGGTGGCTCTCGGCCGAGATCTCGATCTTGTAGACCGGATACTCCTTGCCGTCCTTCCACTTGATGGTCTCGTTCGTCGCCACTGTGGAGCGGGTGACGAAGCCAAAGTCGCTGCTGGTATCGAGGAACACGACCTCGCGGTAGTTCGGGTGGATGCCGTCTTTCATGGTTTTTGCCGTCGGGTGGGTGGGCACTAGCTTAAGGGCTTGCTCGAGCCCGGAAAATGTCATTATCCCGGAAAAGGCCAATGAAAGCAAGGGGTTGTTACGGAAGCTTGTGTCGCTACAGAGCCTTGAGCGGACAGGGTTTTTTGGCCCGGACGCTGCTTGCTGGCCCATTCCGGGCACCCGTGCCTTCGGAACTACACAGGGTCCGGCCCCTGCCACCCGTTTACCGGTGGCCTATCCCTTTTTCATCGAGTTGAAGAACTCGTCGTTGTTCTTCGTCGCCCGCAGCTTGTCCAGGAGGAATTCGGTCGCCTCGAGCTCGTCCATGCCGAACAGGAGCTTACGCAGGATCCAGACCTTGGGCAGGATGTCCGCCCCGATCAGCAGCTCCTCGCGGCGGGTGCCCGAGCGGTTCACGTTGATCGAGGGGTAGACCCGCTTCTCGGCCATGCGGCGATCCAGGTGGATCTCCATGTTGCCGGTGCCCTTGAATTCCTCGTAGATCACGTCGTCCATGCGGCTGCCGGTGTCGATCAGCGCCGTGGCGATGATCGTGAGCGACCCGCCTTCCTCGACGTTGCGGGCCGCGCCGAAGAAGCGCTTGGGGCGCTGCAGCGCGTTGGAATCGACGCCGCCGGTGAGCACCTTGCCCGAGGCGGGGACTACCGTGTTGTAGGCGCGCGCGAGGCGCGTGATCGAGTCGAGCAGGATCACCACGTCCTTCTTGTGCTCGACCAGGCGCTTGGCCTTCTCGATCACCATCTCGGCGACCTGCACGTGGCGCGTGGCCGGCTCGTCGAAGGTGGATGCCACCACTTCGCCGCGCACGGTGCGGCTCATCTCGGTCACTTCCTCGGGGCGCTCGTCGATCAGCAGCACGATCAGCACCGCCTCGGGGTGGTTCGCCGTGATCGCGTGCGCCATGTGCTGCATGAGCACCGTCTTGCCCGCCTTGGGCGGCGAGACGATGAGGCCGCGCTGCCCCTTGCCGATGGGGGCGATGATGTCGAGCACGCGGCCGGTCAGGTTTTCCTCGGCCTTGATGTCGCGCTCGAGCCGCATCACCTCGTCGGGGTGCAGCGGCGTGAGGTTCTCGAACAGGATCTTGGTCTTGGCGTTCTCCGGCGGCTCGCCGTTGACGGTGTCGACCTTCACCAGCGCGAAGTAGCGCTCCCCGTCCTTGGGCGTGCGGATCTCGCCGACGATCGAATCGCCCGTGTGCAGGTTGAAGCGGCGTATCTGCGACGGCGAGACGTAGATGTCGTCGGGGCCGGCCAGGTACGAGGTATCGGGCGAGCGCAGGAAGCCGAAGCCGTCCTGCAGCACCTCGAGGGTGCCGTCGCCGAAGATGGCCTCGCCTTTCTTCGCCTGGTGCTTGAGGAGCGCGAACACCAGCTCCTGCTTGCGCAGGCGGTTGGCGCCTTCGAGCTCGTTGGCGATCGCCATGTCGACGAGCTCGGTGACGTGCTTGAGCTTTAGATCGGAGAGGTGCATTCCGGAAGGAAACGTGCGTGGGTTGGGATGAACGGGCCCGGAGAGACCTCACGGGCCGGAGACTGCGGACTGCGAAATTCGTCGGGGTTCAGCCTGGCTGCTGAAGGAGAGCGCGGTCGCGCGGCAGCCAGGACGCTGTGAGGTTAGCCGTTCTTAGATGTTGCTGTCAATGAAGGCCGCCAGCTGCGTCTTCGAGAGCGCGCCCACCTTCTGGGCCTCGAGCGCGCCGTTCTTGAAGAGCATCAGCGTGGGGATGCCGCGCACGTTGTACTTGGGGGGCGTGGCCTGGTTCTCGTCGATGTTGAGCTTGGCGACCTTGAGGCGCCCGGCGTAGTCGGTCGCGATCTGGTCGAGCACCGGGGCGATCATCTTGCAGGGGCCGCACCACTCGGCCCAGTAGTCCACCAGGACCGGAGTCTGGGACTGGAGCACTTCCTGCTCGAACG
>CAMPHL010000234.1 GCA_946885905.1 uncultured Pseudomonadota bacterium
GACATGGGACGGAAGTCGCCGGCGGAGCCGGCGTCCAGCGGGGGAATCGCGGCGCTCATCGTGTCGCTCCGGCCGCCTCGGGCGCGAGCGGCGCCGCGGCGATGTCGTCGATGCCCTCGACGTACGCGACGTCGTGGTGGGGCAGCTCGCGCGTGCGGAAGAACTTCCAGCAGACCTGCAGGAACCGGAAGCACATGAGGTAGGAGCCCAGCGGGACGGCGAGGTACACGATCCACATCGGCATCTCGAGGTCGGGCGAGACCTGCTGGGTATGCGCCATCCCCCAGACGAAGGCGGCGCCGAGCGTGCCGATGATGCCGGTGAAGAAGGCGCCGGCGAGCAGGCCGAAGATCACGGCGCCTTCGCGCCAGCGGGTCGGCAGGCGGGTCACGAGCACGTCGACGCCCACGTGGATTCCCGTGCGCACGCCGTACGCGGCGCCGAACTTGGCCATCCACACGAACATGTAGATGCAAAGCTCCTGCGCCCAGCTCGTGTTGATCCGGATGAGCGCGTCCTGCACGCCGGGGATGGCGAAGCCCGAGGCGTAGCGGTGCACCACCGCCACGAAGATCACCACGGTCGCCGCGCCCATGAGGAGCGTGATGATCCACTCCTCCAGGCGGTCGAGTACCTTCATCATGATGCGGCCTCCCGCTCGGGCGCTACTCGGGCTTGTATCCCGTTTCCTTGTAGATCGAGAGGATCAGCTCGCGGGGGATGCGGTCCTCGGCCTGCTTGTGGACCTTCACCAGCGCCTTCTTGAGCGCGGCCTTCTCCGGCGCCGAGAGCGCGATCACCTGCGTCCTGCCGCTCTTCCTCACCGCCTCGATGGCGGACTCGTTTTCCTGCCGGGCGATATCGTTGGCGAATTTCGTGGCATCGGCCATGGCGCGGTCGAGCGTGGCGCGGATGTCGGCCGGCAGCCCGTCCCAGAACTTCTTGTTCACGATCACCGCGTAGCCGAGGTAGCCGTGGTCGGAGAGCGTGAGGAACTTCTGCACCTCGTGCATCTTCTGGGTGTAGAGGTTCGACGGCGGGTTCTCGGTGCCGTCCACCACGCCCGTCTGCAGCGCCTGGTAGACCTCGGAGAACGCCATCACCTGCGGGTTGGCGCCGAGGGCGCGCATCTGGGCGTCGAGCACCTTGGATGACTGGATGCGCATCTTCAGGCCCTTGAAGTCGCCGGGCGAGCGCAGCGGCTTGTTCGCGCTCATGTCCTTGAAGCCGTTGTCCCAGTACGCGAGCCCGAGGATCCCCTTGGATTCGAGCTTCCGCAGCAGCGCCTGGCCGATCGGGCCCTGCGTCACCTTGTGCAGCTCATCGTAGTTGTCGAACATGTACGGAAGGTCGAACACCTCGAACTCGCGCGCCCCGAGCGGGCCGAACTTGGCGAGCGACGGGGCCAGCATCTGCACCGCGCCCAGCTGCAGCGCCTCCACCTCCTCCTTGTCCTTGTAGAGCTGGCTGTTGGGGTAGACCTCGACCTTCACGCGCCCATTGGTGCGCTCCTCGGCGATCTTCTTGAAGTGTTCCGCGCCCTTGCCCTTGGGCGTGTCGATGGCGACCACGTGGCTGAACTTGATCACGATGGGCTGCTGCTGCGCCCAGGCGCCGAAGGCGACCGAGACGGCGAGCGCGGCGACGAGGATCCTTGCCGGTTTCATGCGTTTCTCCTGGTGGGGTTGCGAGCGGCGAGATGCGGCATGGATTGGAAGCTACGCGCGCTCACTAGGCCATCGTTGACGTGCATCAAACGCCGGGCGCGGCTCGCGTACACGATGTGCCGAAGGAGGATCGCTCGTGTTCCAGATCAGGATCCACGGCCGTGGCGGCCAGGGCGTCGTGTCAGGCGCCGAAATGCTGTCGGTGGCGGCCTTCCTCGAGGGACGCCACGCGCAGGCCTTCCCGAGCTTCGGCTCCGAGCGCACGGGCGCGCCGGTGATGGCGTTCTGCCGCATCGACGACAAGCCGATCCGCCTGCGCGAGCCCGTGCTGGAGCCCGACGCGCTCATCATCCAGGACTGCACGCTGCTGCACCAGGTCGATCTCTTCAATGGGTTGAAGCCCGGCGGCTTCGTGCTCCTCAACTCCAACAAGACCATCGCGGAGCTGGGCCTCGCCGAGCTGGCGCAAGCCCCGAAGCGTTACCGCTTCGTGACCCTGCCGGCCTCGGAGCTCGCGATGAAGCATGTGGGGCGCCCCGTTCCCAACGCGGCACTCCTCGCCGGCTTCGCCGCCGCGACCGGGGTGCTGAAGCTCGAATCGGTCGTGGCCGCGATCCGCGACAAGTTCCCCGCGAAGATCGCCGAGACCAACGTCGCCGCGGCGCGCGCGGCCCACTGGCTGGCGAACGAGGCCCGGGAGGCGGTCCATGCTTAGGCAAACCGAAGGTTCCCACGCCGTCGCGGAAGCGATCGCGCTCTGCCGCCCGCAGGTCATCTGCGCCTACCCGATCACGCCGCAGACCCACATCGTCGAGGGCCTGGGCGAGATGGTGAAGGACGGCAGCCTCACCGGCTGCGAGTACATCAACGTGGAGAGCGAGTTCGCCGCGATGTCGGTGGCGATCGGCTCCTCGGCCGCGGGCGTGCGCAGCTACACCGCCACCAGCAGCCAGGGCCTGCTCTTCATGGCCGAGGCGGTCTACAACGCCTCCGGCCTGGGGCTGCCGATCGTGATGACGGTGGGCAACCGCGCGATCGGCGCGCCCATCAACATCTGGAACGACCACTCCGACAGCATGTCGATGCGCGACGCCGGCTGGATACAGCTCTACGCGGAGACCAACCAGGAAGCGCTCGACCTGCACATCCAGGCCTTCCGCATCGCCGAGGAGCTCGCGTGCCCGGTGATGGTGTGCATGGACGGCTTCATCCTCACCCACGCCTACGAGCGGGTCGACGTGCCCGCGCAGGCCGAGGTCGACGCGTTCCTGCCGCCCTACGTGCCGCGCCAGATCCTGGACCCGGCCGAGCCTGTAAGCATGGGGGCGCTGGTCGGCCCCGAAGCCTTCACCGAGGTGCGCTACCTCGCGCACCACAAGCAGCTGCGTGCGCTCGACCTCATTCCCCAGGTCGCGAAGGACTTCAAGGCCGCCTTCGGGCGCGATTCGGGCGGCCTCATCCGCACCTACCGCACCGAGGACGCCGACACCATCGTGGTCGCCCTGGGCTCGGTCAACGGAACCGTGCAGGAGGTGGTCGACGAGATGCGCGGCCGCGGCCATCGCATCGGCTCGGTCTCGATCTGCTCGTTCCGGCCGTTCCCGCTCGCGGCGGTGCGCGAAGCGTTGCGCAATGCCCGCCGCGTCGTGGTGCTGGAGAAGTGTTTCGCCGTGGGGCTGGGGGGCATCGTTTCCGATGGGGTGCGCAAGGCGCTCTCGGGCATCCAGCTGAACGGCTATACCGTGGTCGCCGGCCTGGGCGGAAGGGCGATCACGCGCGCCTCGCTCACGAAGCTCTTCGAGGCGGCCGAGCGCGACCAGCTCGAGCAGGTGACGTTCCTCGACCTCAACAAGGACCTGGTGGGCCACGAGCTCGAGCGCGAGCGGCGCGAGCGGCGCAGCGGGCCGACGGCCGAGGCGCTCCTGCGCCGGATCGGCACCGTCGCATCGGGAATCGGCTGAAGGAACCCCATGACCGTTCAAGCCATCAAGTACTACCAGACCGGCACCTTCACCGTGGGCAACCGCCTGCTCGAGCCGGGCCAGCGCTCGGTGCAGGCCGACGTGCAGCGGACCAACTCGCTCAACTCCGGCCACCGCGCATGCCAGGGCTGCGGCGAGGCCCTCGGAGCGCGCTACGCGATCGACGCCGCGATGCGCGCGACCGGCAACAAGGTGATCTGCGTGAACGCGACCGGCTGCCTGGAGGTCTTCTCGACGCCCTATCCCGAGACTTCCTGGCAGGTGCCGTGGATCCATTCGCTCTTCGGCAACGCCGCGGCGGTGGCTTCGGGCGTGGCGGCCGCGCAGCGTGCGCTGGGCCGCGAGGACGTGCGCGTGATCGCCCAGGGCGGCGACGGCGGCACGACCGACATCGGCTTCGGCTGCCTGTCCGGAATGTTCGAGCGCAACGACGACGTGCTCTACATCTGCTACGACAACGAGGCCTACATGAATACCGGTGTGCAACGCTCGAGCGCCACGCCGCCCGCGGCGCGCACCGCCACCACGCCCGCCGTGGGGCCCGTTCCCGGCAACGTCTTCGGCACCGGCAAGAACGTGCCGCTGATCGCGATGGCGCACCGCATCCCGTACGTGGCCACCGCGAGCGTGGCCAACCTGCGCGACCTGGAGGCCAAGGTGACGCGCGCCATGTCGATCCGCGGCGCTCGCTACATCCACATCTTCGTCCCGTGCCCGCTGGGCTGGGGCTCGGCCTCGGAGGACACGATCCTGCTCGCCCGCCTGGCGGTCGAGTCGGGCCTCTTTCCGCTCTTCGAAGCCGAGCACGGCAAGGTGACCGCACGCACCCCGATACGGCATCGCGTGCCAGTGACCGAATACCTGAAGCGCCAGAAGCGCTTCGCCCACCTCTTCGGCAAGGCGCCGGACGCCGAGCGCATCGCGCAGATCCAGGCGATGGCCGACCAGAACATCGCCGAATACGGCTTGCTGGATTGAAAATGACGATGGACAAGCCCTTCGCGATCACCCTCGACCCCGGCTCCAGCCTCGCGAACAAGACCGGCGCCTGGCGCACCAAGCGGCCGCAATACGTCGACCGCCTGCCGCCCTGCAACCACGCGTGTCCCGCCGGCGAGAACATCCAGGGCTGGCTCTTCCACGCCGAGTCCGGCGACTACGAGCAGGCATGGAGGGTGCTCACCGAGGACAACCCCCTGCCGGCGATCATGGGCCGCGTCTGCTACCACCCGTGCGAGACGAAGTGCAATCGCGGCCAGCTCGACGAGGCGGTAGGCATCAACTCGGTCGAGCGCTTCCTCGGCGACGAGGCGCTGAAGCGC
>CAMPHL010000235.1 GCA_946885905.1 uncultured Pseudomonadota bacterium
GGTGGCACCCGTGCAGTGCGCCGGATGGGGGCATCCGGTGACGACCGGAAGCGCGGCGGTCGACCACTACCTCACCTGCGCGGCGATGGAGCCGGCCGACGCCGCCTCCCATTACACCGAAAACCTCGTCGCGCTTCCGGGCCTGGGCGTGCGCTTCGGGATGCCGCAGACAGGCGAACCGTTCGCGCGCGAGCAGTTGCGCCTGCCGGAGGGCCGGCGGCTCTACGCCTGTCCGCAGTCGCTCTTCAAGATCCATCCCGCGATGGACGCCCTGTTCGCGCGCCTGCTTGCCGCCGACCCGGGTGGCGTGCTGCTCTTCTTCCAGGCCCCTGCGCGCGGCCTCACCGAGCGCTTCGCCGGGCGGATGCAGCGCGCGCTCGAAGTAGCCGGCGTGAGGCCCGAGGGCCAGGTCAAGTTCCTGCCGCGGATGAACGGCCAGGGCTTCCGTCGCGCCCTCGCGATGGCCGACGTCGTGGTGGACACGGTCCACTGGTCCGGAGGCAACACCAGCCTCGACGCGATCGCGGCCGGGACGCCGATCGTGACGCTGCCGGGGCGCTTCATGCGCGGGCGGCAGAGCGCCGCGATGCTCGCGGCGATGGGCCTGGAGGAGCTGGTGGCAGCGAGCGAAGAGGAGTACGTGCGCAAGGCCGTGGCCACGGCGAACGACGCCGATGCCAACCGGCGGCTGCGCAAGGCCATCGCCGATCGGCGCGGCGCGCTCTTCGACCGTCCCGAGCCGATCGAGGCGTTCCAGGAGGCCCTCCTCCGCGTCGCTGCCCGCTGACTTATACTTTCATTCGAACGCAGGGGTCTGGGACATCTTGTCGCCAGTGAGACACACCCTTCGAACCTGATCCGGGTCATGCCGGCGTAGGGAGCGTGAATCGCACCGCCCACTCGCCTCCTCCGGCATTCCCGCTTGCCAAGCCGCGCCACGAGGAGTCGCCATGAATGCCCATCCCAAGTTCCTCGCCACGTCCGCGCACGTCGACGAGGCCGCCGTCCAGCCGCTGCCGCGCTCGCGCAAGGTCTACGTCGAGGCGAGCCGCCCCGACATCCGCGTGCCCATGCGCGAGATCTCGCAGACGGACACGCCGGCCGCCTTCGGCG
This sequence comes from uncultured Pseudomonadota bacterium, assembly GCA_946885905.1. Next base: position 1,114 of record CAMPHL010000235.1, read on the forward strand.
CCGAACCCAATCCTGCGGTCTACGTGTACGACACGAGCGGCCCGTACACGGACCCGGCCGCCCGCATCGACATCCGCGCGGGGCTCCCGGCCCTGCGCGCGAACTGGATCGAGGAACGTGGCGACACCGAGGTCCTTTCCGGGCCCACCTCGCGCTACGGGCGCGAACGTCTCGCGGACCCCAAGCTCGCGGAGCTGCGCTTCGATCTGAAGCGCGCGCCGCGCCGCGCGAGAGCCGGTGCGAACGTTTCGCAAATGCACTACGCCCGCCGCGGGATCGTCACGCCGGAGATGGAGTTCATCGCCATCCGCGAGAACATGCGCCGGCGCGAGTACCTGGCGCAGCTGCGCGCGGCCGGCCCGCGGGGTGCGAAGATGGCCGAGCTGCTGGGCCGCCAGCACCGCGGCGAATCTTTCGGCGCCGCGATTCCCGCCGAGGTCACGCCCGAGTTCGTGCGTGACGAAGTGGCGCGCGGCCGCGCCATCATCCCGGCCAACGTGAACCACCCGGAATCGGAGCCGATGGTGATCGGCCGCAATTTCCTGGTGAAGATAAACGCGAACATCGGCAACTCCGCGGTGAGCTCCTCGATCGCGGAGGAAGTCGACAAGATGACGTGGGCGATCCGCTGGGGCGGCGACACGGTGATGGACCTGTCCACCGGCAAGCACATCCACGAGACGCGCGAGTGGATCATCCGCAACTCGCCGGTGCCCATCGGCACGGTGCCCATCTACCAGGCGCTCGAAAAGGTGGACGGAAAGGCCGAGGAGCTCACCTGGGAGATCTACCGCGACACGTTGATCGAGCAGGCCGAGCAGGGCGTGGATTACTTCACCATCCACGCGGGCGTGCGCCTGCCGTACATCCCCATGACGGCCAATCGCATGACGGGCATCGTCTCGCGCGGCGGCTCGATCATGGCCAAGTGGTGCCTCGCGCACCACAAGGAGAGCTTCCTCTACGAGCGCTTCGAGGAGATCTGCGAGGTCATGGCGGCCTACGACGTGTCGTTCTCGTTGGGCGACGGCCTGCGGCCGGGCTCGATCTACGACGCCAACGACGAGGCGCAGCTGGCCGAGCTCGCGACGCTGGGCAGCCTCACCGCCATCGCCTGGAAGCACGACGTGCAGGTGATGATCGAGGGTCCCGGCCACGTGCCCATGCAGCTCATCAAGGAGAACATGGAGCTCGAGCTCGAGCACTGCTTCGAGGCGCCGTTCTACACGCTGGGGCCCCTGGTGACCGACATCGCGCCCGGCTACGACCACATCACCAGCGGCATCGGCGCGGCGCAGATCGGCTGGTACGGCACGGCGATGCTCTGCTACGTGACGCCCAAGGAGCACCTGGGCCTTCCGGACAAGGACGACGTGAAGGAAGGCATCGTCACGTACAAGATCGCCGCGCACGCGGCCGACCTCGCCAAGGGGCATCCGGGCGCGCAGATCCGCGACAACGCGTTGTCCAAGGCGCGCTTCGAGTTCCGCTGGGAGGACCAGTTCAACCTCGGCCTCGATCCGGACAAGGCGAAGCAGTTCCACGACGAGACGCTGCCCCAGGAAGGCGCCAAGCTCGCGCACTTCTGCTCGATGTGCGGACCACACTTCTGCTCGATGAAGATCACGCAGGACGTGCGCGAGTTCGCGGCCAGGCACGGCGTTTCCGAGCAGGAGGCGCTCAGGAAGGGGATGGAAGTGAAGGCGGTGGAGTTCGTGAAGCAGGGCGGCGAGATCTACCAGAGGAGCTGATCCGGCGGGTCCGGGGCCCTCGGCCGGGCCTCGGCAGCGAGCACCAAGGCGAGCCTTTCACCCATGCCCACGATCTTCGAACGCATCGTCGCCGGCGAGATCCCGTCGGCCAAGGTCTACGAGGACGAGCACGTCATCGCCTTCATGGACGCCGGACAGGTGAACCCCGGCCACGTGATCGTCGCGACCAAGAAGCCCTTCGAAACGATCACGGACGCCGACCCGGAGAGCGCCGCGGCCCTCTTCGCGGCCGCTCATCGCATCGCACGTGCGGTGGAGCGCGCGTTCAAGCCCGCGGGCCTCACGCTGCTCCAGGCCAATCGCGCGGCCGGCTGGCAGACGGTGCCGCACCTGCACCTGCACGTCCTGCCGCGCCACCCCGACGACGGCGTGACGCTCGGCTGGCCCCGCAAGAACCCGCCGCTGGAAACGCTGCGCGAGCTCGCCGCCCGCATCGAGCTTTGAGCCGCTCCTGAAAGGGCTCGGCGCCGAATCCGACCGACGTGGCAGCGCCGTATCGCCTCCAGGGCCAGGCCCCCGGCCCTCCCACCATGGAGAACACAATGAAGGTCCGCCTCGCAGCCGCCGTCGCCGCGTGCACAGCCGTGTACGCCACAGCCCAGTCCCCGGGTCCCAACCAGGTCGCGTTCCCCGACAGGTGGCACGAGGGCGTGATGTATTCGCAGGTCGACCGTCACGACATCAAGCAGTACCGGGAGCTCTGGGCGACCAAGGCGGCCGTGGAGGCGGTCAAGGCGGGCAAGCCCATCCCCCCGGGAACGGTCCTCACGCTCGTCCAGTACAAGGCCTTGGTCGACGACAAGGGGATGCCGTTGAGGGATGCCGGCGGCAAATTCAGCAAAGGCGATCTGGTCGCGTACACCGTGATGGAGAAGCGCACGGGCTGGGGTGCCGACTATCCCGCCGACATCCGCAACGGCGAGTGGGAGTACCAGGTGTTCAACCACGAGAAGAAGGTGAACGAAAAGGCGAACCTCAAGGGTTGCTTCCAGTGCCACAAGCCGCACGAGGGCCAGGACTACGTGATTTCACTGGCGGGGCTGAAGGGAACCGCGTCGGGCGCGAAGGTCGCGGTCCAGAAGGCGCCCGACGTCGTAGCGATCGCGGACTTCCTCTTCGGGCCGGAAAAGCTCACGGTGCCGAAAGGCACCTACGTTTCGTTCATCAACACGGACGACTCGCCGCACCAGGTAACGATCGCGCAGGCGAACGGCCTGCGCACCCCGGTGATGCTCAAGGGTCAGAAACAGACGCTGCGATTCGACTCGGCAGGGACCGTGGACTACATCTGCGGCCTGCACCCGAACATGAAAGGCAAGATCGAGGTGAAGTGAGCCTGGATCCCGGCCATCGCCGCAAATCGCGGCGCCCAGGATGACCACTCAGGCGCGGCTATAGTCCTCGGCGATCCTTCGCCGCAGCGCCGCATCCGGCAGCGGGCCCGAAAGGGCCCGCACGTTTTCGTGCAGGTGCGCGACCTTGGAGGTGGCCGGAATGGCGCACGTCACTGCGGGGTGGGCGACGATCCATTTGAGGAAAGCCTCCGCCCAGCTGCGGCAGTCGATCTCCTTCGCCCATCCCGGCAAGGGCGCTGCGGTCCTCGCGCCGAACTGCGCCCCGCCGTCGAAGGGACGGTTCACGATGACCGCGACGCCGCGTTCGGCCGCAAGGGGCAACAGGCGAGCCTCGACCTCGCGGTCCACCAGGTTGTAGGTGAGCTGCACGAAGTCGGGCTTCTCGCGCTCGAGGATCTCCTCGAGGTCGTCGTGCCGACGGCCATGCGAGGTCGTCATGCCGATGTAGCGAACGCGCCCTGCGGCCTTCATATCGCGCAGCACGGGCCAATGCGCCTGCCAGTCGAGCAGGTTGTGCACCTGCATGAGGTCGAAGCGCTCCACGCCCCAGAGCTCGCGCGACCTGGCCATCTGCCGGCGGCCCGGTAGCGAGCCGACCGTCCACACCTTCGTGGCCGAGAACGGGCGGCGCGGGGCGCCGCGCTTGAGCTCCGCGCCGATCACCGCTTCGGAAGAGCCGTACATGGGCGAGGAATCGACCAGCGTGCCGCCGGCCTGGAGG
>CAMPHL010000236.1 GCA_946885905.1 uncultured Pseudomonadota bacterium
GATTGGCCACGTGTTCCGCGCCGCTTGCGCCGCTTACGGATGCAACACTTCTGCCTTACAGCCTCCGGACAAGGGCTTCGGGCGGCCGCGTCGGTGGCCAGGGTGCCTCCTGCCGGCCTTCGCTTTCCTGGCGGTCGGCCAGGTCGATCAACCTGCTCAACGAATGCCGATGTGCGTCCATTCGACCATGGGGATCGCCCTTCGCGCGAAAGCGCTCCGGCATGGTCGCCAGCGTAAAGTCGCGCGGATCGCAGTCGGCGAGCTCGCTCCATTCGATCGGCGCCGAAACCGTCGCTTCCGGCGTGGGGCGCACCGAGTAGGCGCCCGCGATGGTGCGGTCGCGCGCGTTCTGGTTGTAGTCGATGAACACGCCGTGGCGCTCTTCCTTCCACCATTTCGTCGTGGCGATCCGCGGCGCGCGCCGCTCGACTTCCCGCGCGAGCGCGAGGGCGCAGCGGCGCACCTGCTCATAGGTCCAGCGCGGCTTCAACCGGACATACACGTGGAGGCCGCGCTTGCCCGAGGTTTTCGCGTAGCCCGTGAGCCCGAGCTCCTCGAGCACTTCGTGCACCACCGTACCCACCTTGCGTACCGTCGTCCACCGCACGCCCGCCACGGGATCGAGGTCCACGCGCAGCTCGTCCGGATGCTGCAGGTCCTCGGCCCTCACCGGATGCGGATGCAGCTCGAGGCATGCCAGGTTGGCCAGCCACGCGAGCGAGGCTGCGTCGCGCGGCACCACCTCGTCTGCCGTACGGCCGGAAGGAAAACGGATCGTCACGACCTCGATCCAATCGGGACGCGAGGCCGGCGCGCGCTTCTGGTAGAAGAATTCGCTCGCGATCCCGTCCGGATAGCGCACGAGCATGTTCGGTCGCCCGCCCGAGCCGCGCAGCGCACCCTCGGCCACCACGAGGTAGTAGGCGACCAGGTCGCGCTTCGTGTAGCCGGCCTTCGGGAAAAGCACCTTGCCGGGATTGGTGATCGCGACCTCGCGGCCGGCGACCTCGACGACCTCGGTTGGCGCCTTCATGCGGGATAGACCCGCGGTGCCGCTCGCCGTTCCGCTATCGAGGACCGGCGTGCGGACGATCTTCAATCGACGATGAAAAGCCTCGCCCCAGCCTCGGTCCACGAGCGGTGCGGCTCGGCGTTGTCGGCCACCTGGTAGCTCATGCCCGGCTCGAGCGTGTACGTGCGGCCGTCGGCGAGCTCGGTGTGCAGGCGGCCTTCGATGCAGAGCAGGATGTGCCCCTTCACGCACCAGTGGTCGGCCTTGTACCCGGGCGTGTAATCGACCATGCGCACGCGGATGTTGCCGAAGTCGCGCGTGCGCCAATACGCGATGCCGGTCTCGCCCTTGTGCTCCGTGGGCGGGATCCCCGACCAGTCGGTCGTCCCGAACGCGATCCCCGCCATTTCCATGTCGCCTCCTCTACTGCGTGAGCCGGTCGCGTCGCCAGAGCGAGGGGAAGAGCCTGATCCAGAGTGCGGCGACCGCGAGCGTTCCCACGGCGCCTACCACCACCGATCCTACCGCGCCGATGCCCGCGGCCATCGCGCCCGCGCGGAACTCGCCCAGCTCGTTGCTCGCGCCGATGAAGACCGAGTTCACCGCGCTCACGCGGCCGCGCATCTCGTCGGGCGTCTCGACCTGGATGAGGGTGAGGCGGATCACGACGCTCACCATGTCGGCGCCGCCGCTCACGGCGAGCGCCACGAGTGAAAGCCAGAACCAGTGCGACAGGCCGAAGACCAGGATCGCGATCCCGTAGACCGCGACCGAAACGAACATGGTGCGTCCGACCTGCGAGCCGAGCGGACGGCGCGCGAGCCAGGCGCCCACGACGAGCGCGCCCATCGCCGGCGCCGAGCGCAGCAACCCCAGGCCCCACGGGCCCGTTTCGAGCACGTCCTTGGCGTAGATCGGCAGCAACGCGGTGGCCCCGCCCAGCAGCACGGCGAAAAGATCCAGCGAGATCGCGCCCAGCGCGACCTTGTGGCGCCACACGAACTCGAAACCGGCGAAGACCGAGGCCCAGCTCACGGGCTCGCGCGGCGGCGGCGTCCGCGCCGGCTCGATCGCGAGGATGAAGGCGAGCGATGCGGCGAGCAGCAGCGTGGAGCTGCCGTAGACGAAATCCGCACCGAACGCATACATGAAGCCCCCGAGGGCGGGCCCGCCGACCACGGCCAGCTTCATCAGGGTAGAGGCGAGCGCGGTGGCCCGGGGCAGCTCGGGCAGCTCCACCAGCGTGGGGATCATCGCCTGCTGCGCGGGCATCTGCAAAGCCCGTGAAACGCCGATGGCCATGGCCAGGCCGAGGATCAGGTCGCGTGCGATCCAGTTGCCGAAGCTCGCCCACGCGAGCATCCCGGCGACCGCGGCCTGGATCGCGATCGCACCCGCCAGCACCATGCGGCGATCGACGCGATCGATGAGCTGCCCGGCGGGAATGGTGAGGACGAGGGCAGGCAGGAACTGCAGCAGGCCCACGAGGCCCAGGTCCCAGGCGCTCGCGGTGAGCTCGTAGACCTGCCAGCCGAGCGCGACCAGCAGCATCTGCAGCGCCGCGTTGCCGAAGAGGCGCGCCCAGAGGAAGCGGCGAAAGCTCGGCGATAGCGGCGGACTGCCGCCGTCGGTGGCCAACCTATGCGCCTTCCACGATCCTCAGGTCGCGCTCCACCTTGCCTTCGATAACGGCCGCCGCCTTCCGGTATTCGGCGCTTTCGTAGGTGCGGATGGCGGCTTCGACGCTTTCGAACTCGATCACGACCACGCGCTGCATGAGGCCCAGGCCCGAAACCTTCGTGGGGTTGCCGCGCGCGAGGAAGCGCGCGCCGCCCGCCTTGAAGGCGGGCATCGCCAGCTCGACGTACTGCTTGAGCGCCTCCGGATCGGAGATCGACTTGTAGAACGCGATCCAGTAGCCCTTCGCCATCACCTGTCTCCTTGCCGACGAACGCGGAAACTGGTGACTCTACACTGCGCGCGCGGCTAGGGCATCCGCGCCATGCTGAGCAGCGCATCCACCTGGCAAGTTTCCGCGGCCGTGAGCCGGATCGCCATGCGCAGGTCGAAGGATCGGCCGTGCATCCTCAAGTCGCCGCCCGAGATGTTCCCCTGCTTGCCGTCGCTGCACCCGTAAGTGCCCGTCACCGCGAGCGTTGCGTTTTCCCGCGTGTAACGCAGCGTGTAAGTGCAGTTGAGCCCGGTGATGCCCGACTGCGTGATGACGAGCCCGCCGCCAGCATCGGCGACGATGTCGAACTGGGCATAGGTGCCACGGTTGCCTTCGTTCTGCGGTTGCGTGCATGCGGTGCGGCGCTCGAGGTCGACGCCGTTCCAGCGTCCGTTCAACGCGAGCGCCGACGGCGTGCGCGCGAGCGGATTGTCCTCGGCGCCCGCCGCCGAGCAGGCGAGCAGCAGCGCGACGCACAATGGCTTTCCCATGAACGAACGGATGGCTGCCGCGCCGGATCGTTCCCGATACCATGGCGGCCATGAAACCCGCCACGCACGCGCTGCCCGGCCTCCAGCTGGTCGACCACGAATTCGAGCTTCCCCTGGACCATGAGCGTCCCTCCGGACGCACCATCCGCGTGTTCGTGCGCGAGGTTTCGGCGCCCGGCAAGCCGAAGGACCTCCCCTGCCTGGTTTTCTTCCAGGGAGGCCCCGGCTCGGGCTCGCCCAGGCCCATGACCAACTCGGGCTGGATCGGCCGCATGACGAAGGACTTCCGCGTGCTGCTGCTCGACCAGCGCGGGACGGGACTTTCCACCCCGATCACGGCGCAGTCGCTGCGCGGCCTTTCGGTGGAGGAACAGGCCGAGTACTTCCGCCATTTCCGCGCCGACAACATCGTCCGCGACGCCGAGGCGATCCGCAACCAGATGATCGGCGAGCGGCGCTGGACCATCCTGGGCCAGAGTTACGGCGGCTTCTGCGCGATGCGCTATCTCTCGGCCTCGCCCGAGGGACTCGAGGGCGTGCTCATCACCGGCGGCATCCCGCCGCTCGGCGGCCATGCCGACGACATCTACCGCGCGACCTATCCCCGGGTGCTGGAGAAGAACCGGCGTTACTTCGAGCGCTACCCCGACGATCGCGCCCGCGTGGCGCAGATCGCGCGCCACCTGCGCGCGAACGACGTGCGGATGCCCTCGGGCGGGCGCCTCACGGCGGAGCGCTTCCAGCAACTGGGCCTGCAGTTCGGCATGAGCGACGGGTTCGAGGCCATCCACTACCTCATCGAGGAAGCGTTCATCGACCTGGCCGCCGGCGGTCGCGAGATGAACTGGAACTTCCTCTTCCACCTCGAACAGCTGCAGGCCTTCGACACCAACCCGATCTTCTCCGTGCTGCACGAAGCGTGCTACGCGCAGGAGCAGGCCACCGGCTGGTCGGCCGAGCGCGTGCGCCGGGAGTTCCCGCAATTCGATCCCGCGGCCGACGAGCCGATCTTCACCGGCGAGATGATCTATCCATGGATGTTCGACGTGTACCCGCGGCTCATCCCCTTCAAGGAAGCCGAGGAGATCCTCGCGCGCGACGCCACGTGGCCGCGGCTCTACGACGCCGGGAAGCTGCGGCAGAACAAGGTTCCTGTCGCAGCGGCGGTCTACTACGACGACATGTACGTGCATCGCGAGTACTCCGAGGAGACCGCGCGCATCGTGCCGAACATGAAGCTCTGGATCACGAACCAGTACGAGCACAACGGGTTGCGCGCCGACGGCGAGGCGGTCGTGGGGCGCCTGCTGCAGATGCTGCGGGGAGAGATTTGAGGGTTCGAGTTTTGGGCGCGCGTGGGGCTCGATCCTCCTTGAAGAAATCCCCGTCAAAACCTGTCAGCCCTGAACGGCGCGAGGTCGATTCCCGCCTCGCGGCCGGCGACGACGTTCGCGACGACGCGCGCGGTCACGCCCGACAGCGTGAGTCCCA
>CAMPHL010000237.1 GCA_946885905.1 uncultured Pseudomonadota bacterium
GGCGATGTGCACGCCCAGGCCGGCGCAAAATCCCGCCGCCAGCGGGTGCACGTTGCGAAGCAGCAGCGGCGGGTGCTTCGCGAGCCGCAGCAGCCAGAGCGTGGCCGCGACCGCCACGCCTACCGCGATCGACATCGCGAAGTGGCGCGGCAGATACATGGCGAGCACGGCGTTGAGGAAGATGGCGAGGAAGCCCGTCATGAGCACGCCTGCCACGAAAAACAGCAGCCGGCGCGCGATCACCGCCGCCTTCAGAGCGCCCTTGCGTCGCCCCACCTGTTTCAGACGTCCAGCAGCAGGCGCGCCGGATCCTCGAGCGCCTCCTTCATCGCCACGAGCGAAAGCACCGCCTCGCGCCCGTCGATGATGCGGTGGTCGTAGGAGAGGGCGAGATAATTCATCGGCCGCACGACGACCTGCCCGTTCTCGACCACGGCGCGCTCCTTGGTCGCGTGCACGCCGAGGATCGCGCTTTGTGGCGGGTTGATGATCGGCGTGGAGAGCATCGAGCCGAAGACGCCGCCGTTGGAGATCGAAAAGGTGCCGCCGGTGAGCTCCTCGAGGGTGATCTTGCCGTCCTTGGCGCGCTTGCCGAAGTCGCCGATCTGCCGCTCGATCTGGGCGATCGACATCTGGTCCGCGTTACGCAGGATCGGCACGACGAGGCCGCGCTCGCTGCCCACCGCGATGCCGATGTCGTAATAGCCGTGGTAGACGATGTCGGTGCCGTCGATCGACGCGTTCACGATCGGATATTTCCTGAGCGCGTGCACCGCCGCCTTCACGAAGAAGGACATGAAGCCCAGCTTCACGCCGTGGTCCTTCTCGAACCTCTCCTTGTAGCGGTTGCGCAGCTCCATCACCGGCGCCATGTTGACCTCGTTGAAGGTCGTGAGGATGGCGGCGGTCGATTGCGACTGGATGAGGCGCTCGGCCACCCGCTGGCGCAGGCGCGTCATCGGCACGCGCTGCTCGGCGCGCGAACCGGCTGGGATCGGCACCGGGGCGGGCGATGGGGCCGCGGGCTTCGCCGCGGCGCCGCCGGCTGGAGGAGCGGCGGCAGGCGCGGCGCCCGCGCCCAATACGTCCCCCTTGGTCACGCGCCCGTCGCGGCCCGTGCCTTGCACGCTCGCCGTGTCGACGCCCTTCTCGGCCGCGATCTTGGTTGCGGAGGGAGAAGCGGCCGGCGCCGCGGCTTTCGGTGCGGGGGACGGGGCCGCGGCTTTCGCCGGGACGGCCGCGGGAGCCGCCGCTGCCGCAGCCTTGCCTTCCGTGTCGATCACGGCGATCACCTCGCCGCTCGTCACGGTTTCGCCGTCGTTCTTCACGATCTTCACGAGCACGCCGTCGGCGGGCGCAGGCAGCTCCAGGACCACCTTGTCGGTCTCGACGTCGATCAGGTTCTCGTCGCGCTTCACGGCCTCGCCGGCCTTCTTGCGCCAGGCGACCAGGGTGGCTTCCGAGACGGACTCGGACAGCTGGGGGACTTTCACCTCGACTTGCATAGCGATTCCTCTTCTTCCGTCTGCTGGCTCTGCTACCGGCCCCGTCGTTACGCCGCTTCCTTCTTCGCCGCATCCCACGAAAGCGCCGCGTTCACGAGCGCTTTCTGTTGCTCGGCGTGCAACTGGGCGTAGCCGACCGCGGGTGCCGAAGACGAGGCGCGGCCGGCGTAGGCAAGCGTCTGGTCCGGACGCATGTGGCGATGCAGGTAGTGCTGGATGCGGTGCCACGCGCCCTGGTTGCCCGGCTCCTCCTGGCACCAGACGATGCTCTTCGCGTTCGCGTAGAGGTCGATCTGCGCCTGGAACTCGTCGTGCGGGAACGGGTAGAGCTGCTCGATGCGGACGATCGCGATGTCCTCGATGCTGCGCTTGGCGCGCTCGGCGGCGATGTCGTAGTAGACCTTGCCCGAGCAGAAGATCACGCGCTTCACCTTCTTCGCGGCGAGCTTCTCGACCTCCGGGATGATCACCTGGAAGCCGCCCGAGGCGAGATCCGAGAGCGGCGAGGACGCCTCCTTCTTGCGCAGCAGGCTCTTGGGCGTCATCACGATGAGCGGTTTCCTCATCGGGCGGTTCACCTGCCGGCGGATCATGTGGAAGAATTGCCCCGCCGTCGAAGGCACGCACACCTGGATGTTGTGGTCGGCGCAGAGCTGCAGGAAGCGCTCCAGGCGCGCCGACGAATGCTCGGGCCCCTGCCCCTCGTAGCCGTGGGGCAGGAACATCGTGAGGCCGCACATCCGGCCCCACTTCGCCTCGCCCGAGGCGATGAACTGGTCGATCACGACCTGCGCCCCGTTCACGAAGTCGCCGAACTGCGCTTCCCAGATCACCAGCTCGTAAGGCTGCGCGGTGGCGTAGCCGTACTCGAAGCCCAGCACGGCTTCTTCCGAGAGCAGCGAATCGATCACCACGAAGTTGCCTTGTCCCGCACGCACGTTCTGCAGCGGGATGTACACACCCGAATCCCACTTCTCGCGGTTCTGGTCGTGCAGCACGGCGTGCCGGTGTGCGAAGGTGCCGCGCCCCGCGTCCTGCCCGGAAAGGCGCACCGGGTGGCCCTCGTCCACGAGCGAGGCGTAGGCCAGGTTCTCCGCCATGCCCCAGTCGAGCGGCGCCTTGCCCTCGCCCATCTCGCGGCGGGCGGCCAGCAGGCGTTCCACCGAGGGATGCAGCTTGAAGTTCGCGGGGATGTCGGTGAGGCGCTGCGCGAGCTGCTTGAGCTTCGCCGCCGGCAGCGCCGTCTCCGCGGGCTGGCGCCATGGCACGCCGATGTAGGGCGCCCAGTCGATCGCGAGCGCGCTCTTCAGCCCGTAGAGTATCTTGGGATTCGTCGCCTTGCCCGCATCGAGCGCCGCGCGCACGCCGGTCACCAGCTCGTCGCCGTATCCGGCGCCCACCACGCCTTCCTTCTCGAGCTTGTCGGCGTAGAGCTTGCGCGTGCCCGGGTGCTGCGCGATCTTCTTGTACATGAGCGGCTGGGTCACGAACGGCTCGTCCTGCTCGTTGTGGCCCAGGCGGCGGAAGCAGACGAGGTCGATCACCACGTCCTTGTGGAACGTGCGGCGGTATTGCTCCGCGACCGCGGCCACGAACACGCACGCCTCCGGATCGTCGCCGTTCACGTGGAAGACCGGCGCCTCGACCATCTTGGCGATGTCGGTGCAGTAGAGCGACGAGCGGGCATCGCGCGTATCCGAAGTGGTGAAGCCGATCTGGTTGTTCACCACGATGTGGACGGTGCCGCCGGTGCGGTAGCCGCGGGTCTGCGACAGCGCGAGCGTCTCCATCACGACGCCCTGGCCCGCGAAGGCGGCGTCGCCGTGGATCAGGACCGGAAGGACCTGGTCGCCCGAATGGTCGCCGCGGCGATGCTGGCGCGCGCGCACCGAGCCCTCGACGACCGGGTTCACGATCTCGAGGTGCGACGGATTGAAGGCGAGCGTGAGGTGCACCGTGCCGCCCGCCGTCCTGATGTCCGAGGAGAAGCCCTGGTGGTACTTCACGTCCCCCGAGGAGAGCTCGTGCGCGTGCTTGCCCTCGAATTCGCTGAAGAGGTCGGCGGGGATCTTGCCGAGCGTGTTCACCAGCACGTTCAGGCGACCGCGGTGCGCCATGCCGATCACGACTTCCCTGGCGCCATGCGCGCCCGTGTTCTCGATCACCGTGTCGAGCATGGGGATGAGGCTTTCCCCGCCCTCGCCCGAGAAGCGCTTCTGGCCCACGTAGCGGGTGTGCAGGTAGCGTTCCAGCGTCTCGGAAGCGGTGATGCGCTCGAGGATCCACTTCTTCTGCTCGGGCGTGAAGCTGGGCGTGGACTGCGTGCCCTCGAACTTCCTCTGGATCCAGCGCTTCTCGTCGGTCGAGGAGATGTACATGTACTCGATGCCGATGGTGCCGCAGTAGGTCTTCTTCACCGCCTGCACGAGGTCGCGAAGCTTCATGGTCCCGGTCGCGCCCTGCCAGCTTCCGGGCGAGAACTCGCGGTCCATGTCCGCGTCGCCCAGTCCGTAGAAGGAGAGCTCCAGCTCCGGCACGGGCGTGCGCTCCAGGCGCTTCAGGGGATCGAGCTGCGAATAGCGCGAGCCCATCACCCGATGCGCGCGGATGTACTGCAGCACCTTGTGGGCCTTGGCGTCTGCCGCCGGGGCGGCGGCCGCGGCCGCCTGTGGATGGCGCGCCGCGTTCGCGTAGGCCGCGATCACGGCCGAATGCGCGACGTCCTTCCGGCCACCCTCCTGCCAGCCCGCGAAGGTCGCGGCCCACTTGCCCTCGACCGACGCCGGGTCGGCGAGCCAGCGCTCATATAGCTCCTCGACGTAGGGCGCGTTCGCGCCGTAGAGATTCGAGGTCGCTTCCAGTTCCTTCATCATCATCTTCTCCACGTTTTCCCGGCGCCTGGCGCCCGACGCCTATTTCCTTTTCGCCATCGGCACGACGTCGCGCTGCACCGGCCCGGTGTAGAGCTGGCGCGGGCGGCCGATCTTCTGTTCGGGGTCGGAGATCATCTCGTTCCATTGCGCTATCCAGCCGACCGTGCGGGCGAGCGCGAAGATGCAGGTGAACATCGACGTGGGAATGCCGAGCGCGCGCTGGACGATGCCCGAGTAGAAGTCCACGTTCGGATACAGCTTGCGCGTCACGAAGTACTCGTCCTCGAGCGCGATCTTCTCCAGCTCCTTCGCGAGCCCGAGCAGCGGGTCGTCCGAGCCCACCGCCTCCAGCACCTCGCGCGTGGTCTCCTGCATGAGCTTGGCGCGCGGGTCGTAGTTCTTGTAGACGCGGTGACCGAAGCCCATGAGCTTCACGCCCGAGTTCTTGTCCTTCACCCGCTTCACGAACTCGCCGATCTTCGCCACACCCCCTTCCTTCTGCAGATGCTGATGGACCTGCAGAAGGAAGGGGGTGTGGCGAAGATCGGC
>CAMPHL010000238.1 GCA_946885905.1 uncultured Pseudomonadota bacterium
GAGCAGCAGCGTGACGGGTCCTTCGGGCGTGGCGACCACGAGGTGGCGCGCCTTCGCCGGATCCATCGGGCAGATCGTCGCGTAGGTGACCTCGCCAACCGCCTTCGCGAGGCGCAGCCCCTGGGCGGCAAGCTCGCTGGGGAGCAGCTCGGCGGGATGGGCGGTGACGAGGCGGAAGGATTGCGGCTCGTGCGCGACATGCGCGAGCGCCTCGTTGGCGAGGCTGCGGCCCTGGAGCAGCGGCCGAGCAAGCAAGCCTACGAAGAGCGCAAGGATCGCAGACGCGGCGATCGACCAGAGCCACGTGCGGCGGCGCCCGCGAAGGCCCTGTGCCACGAGGATGCGGTCGGCGAGGCCGTCGGGAACGGGAACGCTCATCGCGTCATGCAGCTGGGCCTCGAGCTCGCGCAGCCGCTCGAGGAACGGCCCGCAGGACTCGCAGCCCGCGGCATGCTCGCCGGCGTCCGGGGCGAGCCGCAGCGGCTGGGCGAGCGCCTCGCGGCGGAAATCGATGCAGTTCATGGCTTCGCTTTCGTCTTCGTTGCGGTTTGCGCCGGCCCGAGCAGCTCGCGCAGCGCCCTGCGCGCCCGCGACAGGCGCATGTTCACGGCCTCCTCGGTGGCGTTGGAGGCCGTGGCGATCTCCGCCGACGAGAATCCGCCGAGGACCTGGAGCAGCAGGCAGTCGCGAAACGCCTCGGGTAGCGCCGCGAACGCCTTGCGCAAGTCCAGCGCGAGCACGGGATCACGGGCGGGCGCGGCCACGAGGGTGTCCAGCTCGACCTCCGGATCGACGTCGAGCCGCTTCCTTTCGTAGGTGCGGGCGTGCTCGTTGCGGGCGATCGTGTAGAGCCACGCGCGCACCGCCTTCTCGTCGCGCTGGTCCTCCCAGCCCGCCCAGGCGCGCGCGAACGTTTCCTGGACCAGGTCCTCGGCCAGGGCCCGGTCGCGGCACAACCAGTACAAGTAGCGAAACAGGTCGTTCGCATAAGCGCGGACTACCTGCTCGAATTCGGCTTTCCCGGGGGCGAGGGGCATTTCCGATAAGGACCGGTGCACGGCCCCGAACCTAACAGGCTACGGGTGGGCTCAGGGGAGGTTCGCTTTCCGCGGACCTTCGGGCATGCCGCAGTCAGACGAACAGCGAGCGAAGCGTGCTGCCGGCGTGCACGTAGGTCCGTGGAAAGCGAACCTCCCCCGAGCCCCCTTGCGTGCTATTTCCCGACCGTGATCCAGAGCGCTTCGACCACGTTGTCGGGTCGGTGGTGGACCTTCACGTTCGCCCGCACCGCCCAGGGGATGACCTGGCGGTGCAGGGGAATCACGTAGATGTTGTCGCGCACCCTGGCGAAGGCCTCGAGCATCATCGCGCGCCGTTTCCCGGGGTCGATCTCGACCTCGATCGCCTCGATGAGCCTATCCAGCGCCTCGTCCTTGTAGCGGCCGGAGTTGTAGTACCCGCGATCGCTCGCGTCGCGGCCATGGATCACGGGCGTGAGCGTGAAGCCGGGATCGATCGCGGCGCCGCCCCAGCCGTACAGGTGCAGGGTGTAGTCGTAATTGTCCACGTGCTGGAAGAACTGCGCCCGCGGCATGGTCACCAGGTCGACCTTCACGCCGGCCTTGGCGAACATCGCCGACAGCGCCGTGCAGATGCGCTCGTCGTTCACGTAGCGGTCGTTGGGGCAAAGGAGGCCGAGGGTGAACCCCTTCGGATAGCCGGCTTCGGCGAGGAGGGCCTTCGCCTTCGCCGGATCGTAGGGCAGCAGGCGCGGCTCGAGCGGCGGAAGCATCGAGATCGGCGCCGGGATCATGGAGCCCGTGGGGACCGAGAGCCCGCGCATCACCTGGCTGCGGATCGCCTGGATGTCGATCGCGTGATAGAGCGCCTTCCTCACCCGGAGGTCCTTGAGGGGGTTGTTCCCCTTCACGTCCGAATACTTGAGCTCGTCGCGTCCCTGGTCGAGCACCAGGAAGATCACGCGGTTCTCGGTGCCCTCGACCACGCGCACGTTCGGGTCGCGCTTGAGCCGGAGGACATCCTGCAGGGCCGGGTCCTGCACGAGGTCGAGCTCGCCGGAGAGGAGCGCGGCCATGCGCGTGGCGTTCGACTTGATGGGCCGATAGACGATCTCGTCCACGTTGCCTTCGAAGCGCCGGTCGCCGGTGCCCTCGCGAAGGCCCCACCAGGCGGGGTTCTTCCTGAGGATGGTCACCACTTCCGACTCGCGCTTCACGAGCACGAAAGGCCCCGTGCCGTTGGCGCGGTTCGAGGCGTAGGTTTCCTCTCCGGTCTTGAAGTCCTGCGGCTTCGCCACCCCGTGCTTCTCGCACCAGGCCTTGCTCACGATGCGCAGCGTGTGGATGTTGGTGAGGAAGATGCCGGCAGGGGAGGGGCGCGGGGTCTCGAACTCCACCGTGTACGCGTCCACCTTGCGCGCCTGCCCGAGCGGGACCGCGAAGACGCGAAAGGTCGAGGCCGGTTCCTGGGCGCGCACGAGGGAGAAGACCACGTCGTCGGCGGTGAATGGGGTCCCATCGTGGAACTTCACGCCCCGGCGCAGGTTGAAGCGCCAGGTGGTCGGCCCCTTCTGCTCCCACGAGGTGGCGAGTGACGGGATCGTCGTGAGCTGCTTGTCGTAGGCGAGAAGGCGCTCGAAGATCTGGTCGTTGATGAGGTTGTTGGTGCCCTCGTTCTGCGTGTGCGGGTCGGCGGAGAGGTAGTCGCCCTGGGCGGACCAGCGGAAGGTGGCGGATAGGCAGGAGGCAGGAGCCAGGAGCCAGGCGCCAGTAGCCAGGAGGCAGGCCGCGTGAAGCAAGATGCGTTTCATTCCCGCGACTCTAGCGGATGCGGACCGAGGTGGCGTGGATGTGGTTGTTGGCGCGGTGCACGGCCTCCACGTTGGCGCGCGCGGCCCAGGGCGAGATGCGGTGGTGCAGGGGGATGTAGTAGACCTTCTCGTGCACGAGCTTCATGGCGTCGCCCACCAGCTGCTGGCGCTTCCCGGTGTCCATCTCGACCTTCGCCTTGTCGATGATCGCGTCCAGCGCCGGGTCCTTGAAGTCGCCCCAGTTGCCGTCGCCATCGCCGGTCCCGTCGCGGCTGTGGAAGACGCGCGGCAGCAGGAAAAGCGCGTCGGGCGAGCCGCTGCCCCATCCCAGCATGTAGAAGCTGGTGTCGCGCTTCTGGCCCCTGGAGAGGAATTGCGGCGAAGCCATCGAATTCACGTTCACGCGGATGCCGACGCGCGCGAGCATGCCCGCCACCGCGATGCAGGCTTTGTCGCGGGAGTTGAGGCAGTCGAGCGTCACGCTGAAGCCTTCGGCCCAACCGGCTTGCGCGAGCAGACGCTTCGCCGCCGCGTCGTCGTGCGGATAGCGACGGATCGTGCCTTCGGGAATGCCGGCGCCCACCGGGTTGGGCAGCGCCACGGCGGTCGCGACCGAGAAGCCGCGGTTCACGACGCGGTCGATGGCGGCGGCGTCGATCGCGTGGTACACGGCCTGGCGCACGCGCCGGTCCTTGAACGGGTTGCGCCCCTTCGCGTCGCCGTGCGCGAGCGCGTCGCGCGCCTGGTCCATGCCGAGGAAGACCACGAAGTTCTCGCGACCCTCGATCACCTTGAGCTGCGGGTCGCGGCGAAGGGTGGCTACGTCCTGCGCCGGTGGGTCGTGCACGAAGTCGAGGCTGCCCGAGCGTAGTCCCGCCATGCGGGTCGCGTCCGAGCGGATGGTCGAGAACGTCATCGCTTCGACGTTGCCTTCGAACAGGCCCGCGGCGATGCCCCACCACTCGTGGTTCTTCTCGAAGCGCGAGTGCACGTCCGGCACGCGCTCCAGGAGCTTGAAGGGGCCGGTGCCGTTGGCGTTTCGTGCGGTGTACGTTTCCTCGCGCGCGGCGAAGTCCTGGGCCTCGGCCGCGCGATGCTTCTCGCACCAGGCGCGGCTCATGATGACGAGCCCCGCCATCATCTCCAGCATGATCCGGTTGGGCGCCGGCGTCGTGAATACGACCGTATGCGCGTCCATCGCGCGCGGCGTGCCAACCGCGATGGCGTAGGCCCGGTAATTCGACTTGGGCCCGCGTGCGCGCTCGAAGCTGAAGACGACGTCGTCGGCGGTGAAGGGCGTCCCGTCGTGGAACTTCACGCCCCGGCGCAGGTGGAAGCGCCACTGCGTGGGCGAGAGCTGCTCCCAGCGCTCGGCCAGGGCCGGAAGGAGCTCCAGGCGCTTGCCGCGCATCACGAGCGGCTCGTAGACGTGCAGGTTGATCGCGTTGGTGAGCTGCGCGTCCTGGGCGTGCGGGTCTGCGGTGACGTGGTCGCCGGCAGCCGACCAGCGGAAAGAAGCAGCCCCCGCCGGAAGGGCGAGGGCCGCGAGGAGAAGCACTTGGGCCCCGGCCTTGGCCGGGGTGACGATCATTTGATCCTGATCCAGGTCACCTGCAACCAGTTATCCGCGCGGTGCGTCACCTCCACGTTGTTGCGCGAGGCCCACGGGATCACCTGCAGGTGGATGGGGATGTGGTAGACGTTGTCGTGGTGGTGCTTCATCGCCTTCACCATGGTCTGCAGGCGGCGCTTGGGGTCCATGTCCTGCTTCGCCTCGTCGATCAGCGCATCGAAGGCCGGATCCTTGTAGTTGCCCCAGTTGTAGTCGCCGTCGCCCTTGTCGTTGCGGCTGTGCAGCACCGGCTGCAGCGTGAACATCGCGTCGGTCGCGCCGCCGCCCCAGCCCAGCATGTACATCGAGATCTCGAGGCGCTGGGCCTTGGGGAAGTACTGCGCGCGCGGGATGGCGTTCACCTTGGCGTTCACGCCGACCTTGGCGAGCATGCCCGCCACCGCCACGCAGATCTTCTCGTCGTTGATGTCGCGGTTGTTGGGGCAATCGATGGTGAGCTCGAAGCCGTTGGGGTAGCCGGCCTC
>CAMPHL010000239.1 GCA_946885905.1 uncultured Pseudomonadota bacterium
GCAGAAATCGATCCGGCTCACGCGCGCGTTGTTGCACGCCGGCGACAAGGAGGCGATTGCGGCTCGCGCAGCCGAGGTAGGCGCGCTCTTCGCCCGCATGCTGGGCGAGCCGGCCGCGCGCGAAGCGATGGCCGCGTTCATGGAGAAGAGGAAGCCCGACTTCTCGAAGGTCTAGCGGCCTGTAGGACTGCGCCGATTCGCCGGAACCTTGACGGTGGCGGCGGCGACCAAGCGGGATGGCATTCCTTCTTTTCGCGGTGGGGCTTGTCGTCTTCGTCTCGGGCCTGGCCTGGATCCTCACCTCGGTCGGCGTGGCGGCGTTGTGGGTGAACCTCACCGCGCTCGCCCTGCTGGTCGCGGGCCTCACCGCCGGCGTCGCGCGGCTGCGCTTCGCGAGGCGCTAGAGCACGTCGAACGTCCAGGACCCCTTCGCGAACAACTCCGTCTGGTAGCCCCTGAAGCCCGTGTCGGCGTTCGTGGCCCTCGACCAGGTGGCCCCCAGGTAAAAACTCGTGCCGATCCCGCGCCGATGTCCATACACGAGCGAAACCGTGCTGTTCTCCTCGCGTGAGGACACCGGTTCTTCCCAGAGCGAGGGCGCGCGGCGCACCCATCGCTCCTGCCAGATGAGCCGCAGGCTGTCGCGCGAAGTGAAGTGGTAGAGGCCCAGGAGCTGTTGCGCGCGCTCGGTGAGGATGCGCCTGGAGCCTTCGACGTCCTCGATCGCGTCGATATGGTCGTTGTCGATCCGGTATTCGAGCTCGACGCGCGGATGCGGCCGCAGGTTCGCCTGCACGGTGACGAAGGCGCCCTTGCCCACGCGGTTGTTGGCGACGTCGACGCGATCGCCGTACGCCACCTCCGAATAGAGCTTCGCGAACCACGGGAAGGGATTGCTCTCGATCCCGAAGAAGACCTGGTCGCGCTTGCGCAGGCCGCCGCCGGGCCGCACGCCCACGAGGTTGTTGACCCGGACCTCGGTGAAGATCGTCGTGGCGCGCGGCAGGCCCCAGCGCACGCCCGCGTTGTTCTGCTGGTACTGGACGTTGCCGTCGGGATCGGTCTTGTACTCGAGGTTCATGTAGGGCGAGACCTCGTTGAAGCCCCACAGGCCCAGGAACTTGCGCGCGGTCTCGCTGTAGAGCCGGCGATAGCCGTTCTGGAAGAAGAATCCGTTGTCGGCGCGGAAATCGCGGCCCACGTCCTCGAAGTCGGCGTACAGGTCCCAGCGCGGGTCGCTGAATCGCCAGTCGAGGAGGACCGCGTGGTCTTTGGCCGCCTCGCCCTTGGCCAGACTGCCGTCGGCCTGGGGCAGCGCAGTGGTGGACGAGCCCATCACCTGCGCGCGCAGGCGATTCTCGGTATTCGGAAACCAGGCGTAATCGAGGCCGGCCACACGGTTGTAGCCGCGCGACTCGTCGAGGGTGCGATCGGTCGCCAGGAATCCCAGCGTGGCGCCACCGACTTGCCAGCGGCCCCGGGCGAACGTCGCGAGCGACTTGAAGTCCTGCGGCGCGAAGCCGGTGCCGTAGGTGTTGGGCAGCAGCACCAGGCCGCCGCCGTCGTCGCGCGTCACCAGCACGGTGCCGTCGAAGCGCTCCGAACGTTGGGTGACCCGCCCGCCCCACGCGGGATCGGTAACCGCGCGGGTGTAGAGCGCGTTCAGCGGCGCCTGCAGGATGTCCGCCCCCTCGAGGAAGAACGGCCGCTTCTCGGGAAAGAAAAGGGCGAACTGCGCGTTGCCCGCGACCTGCGGGGTGTCGAGCTCGACCTGCGAGAAGTCGGGGTTGATGGTCGCGTCGACCACGAGGTCCGCGCGCGGGCGCCACTTGAGGTCGAGGCTCGGCACGAATTCGTCGTCGCGCTCTTCCCGGCCGCCCTCCTTGCGCGTGACCGAGCGCCCGGTCGCGTTCGGCGTGAGCTCCAGGTGGCGCGTCGAAGGCAGGTCGTCCAGCCCCGTGAGCGGATCGTTCAGGCAGATGAAGCAGTTCTGCTCGCGCGGCATCTTGCTGGTGGAAATGCGGTAGAGCTGGTCGCGCGGCCAGTTGCGGAAGACCATCGTGCTCCAGACCTTGGAGGGCGGGTCGCCGTAGCGCAGCGCCTTGAAGGGGATGCGCAGCTCCGCGGTCCAGCCGCCCTCGAAGCGCCCGGTCACGACCTCCCATTCGAAGTCGGGCGAGAAGTCCTCGCTGCCGGTGTCCTCGTTGTAGAGGCCGTCGCCCATGCTGCCGCGGGGATTGAAGCGGAAGAAGTGCGCGAACTTGCGGTTGCCCACGGGATCGACGAACAGCACGATCATGTCCTGGTCGCGCAGCACGTTGTCGCGGCGGGCGAAGGGCGCGCGCAACTGTCCCATGTCGGGATCGAACGCGCGGATCGCCACATAGAGCGACTGCCCATCGTGCGCGTACCACGCTTCGGTGCGCACCTTGGGCTCGGTCTCCGCGTTCGGGAAGATCTCCCAGAAGCGGTCCACCTTCGGGGTGCGCGCCCAGACCGCCTCGTCCAGCCTCCCATCGAGCGCCACCCTTTCTCCGGGCGCGATGCGGACGGCTTCGATCGCCTCGGCCGGCCCTGCCCAGGCGACCCACGAGGCCACCACCCCCACGAGGAAATTCTTCATTCTTTTCAGCGCTATATGAGCTGCGCGGAGGGTACGTGGAGCCCGACGCCCGCGCAACCACCGTGCGACCGGACGTCGAATCGGTGTGACGGGCGGCATTGTGCAGTGCAGCACAGGCGCGTATATTCCGGGCGCTATCGATGAGCGCCACCACCCTCCCCTCGGCGCAGCAGCACTCGCTTCACCAACCGACCGCGCTGCTGGTCTTCGGCGCGATCGGCGTGGTCTTTGGCGACATCGGCACGAGCCCGCTCTACGCGCTCAAGGAAGCCTTCAATCCGAAGTACGGGATCCCGCTGTCGCACGACAACATCCTGGGCATCCTCTCGCTGATGGTGTGGTCGATGATCTGGGTGATCACGATCAAGTACCTCGTCGTGATGATGCGCGCCGACAACAGCGGCGAAGGCGGCGCCCTCTCGCTCCTCGCGCTCGCGCTGCGCGGGGTTCCCCGCACCCGGCCGATGCTGAAATGGACCGTGATCTCGCTGGGCATCTTCGGCGCGGCCATGTTCTACGGCGACAGCATGATCACGCCCGCGATCACGGTGATGTCCGCGATGGAGGGGCTGGGCACGTACTCGCCCAAGCTGTCCGCGTACGTGATTCCGCTCACCATCGTCGTGGTCACGGGTCTGTTCCTGATCCAGCAGCACGGGACGGCCCGGGTGGGAACCTTCTTCGGCCCGGTGATGGTCCTCTGGTTCGCCGCGCTGGCGGCCCTGGGCGTGCTCGGCATCATGAAGAACCCGTCCGTGCTGCAGGCGCTCGAGCCCGCGTACGCGGTCGATTTCATCTTCGCCTACCCCGGGCCCGGCTTCTTCGTCCTGGGCGCCGTCTTCCTCGTGCTCACCGGCGGCGAGTCGATCTACACGGACATGGGCCACTTCGGGAAGAAGCCGATCCGCATCGCCTGGTTGTCGCTCGTGTTCCCGGCGCTGCTGCTGAACTACTTCGGCCAGGCGGCGCACGTGCTCTACGACCCCGAGGCGATCGAGAACCCGTTCTACAAGATGATTCCCGACTGGGGCCTGCTGCCGATGGTGCTGCTCGCGACGGCGGCGGCGGTCATCGCCTCGCAGGCGGTCATCACCGGCGCCTTCTCGATGACGCGCCAGGCGATCCAGCTGGGCTACATCCCGCGCCTCGAGATCCTGCACACCTCGGAGCGCGCCATCGGCCAGATCTACCTGCCGTTCGTGAACTGGGTGATGTACGTAGCTGTCGTGCTCCTGGTGATCTCGTTCGGGAGCTCGAGCAACATCGCCGCCGCGTACGGCATCGCGGTGACCGGCACAATGGTGATCGAGTGCATCCTGCTCATGGTGGTGGCGAACTACCTGTGGAAGTGGCGCAAGCCGATGATCGCGCTCGTGATCGGCAGCTTCCTGCTGGTCGACACCATCTTCCTCGCCTCGAACGCGATGAAGTTCCTGCAGGGCGGATGGTTCCCGCTGCTCGCCGGCGCTTGCATCTTCGCGCTCCTCATGACCTGGAAGCGCGGCCGCACGCTCATGTTCCGCAAGCTTTCGGAGCAGGGCATCCCGCTCAAGCCGTTCCTGGAAGGCCTGGTCGCGCACTCGCCGCAGAAGGTCCAGGGCACGGCGATCTTCCTCACCGCCCAGCCGGGCTCGGTGCCGCACGCGCTGCTGCACAACCTCAAGCACAACAAGGTGCTGCACGAGCGGACCGTCTTCCTCAGCATCGTCACGCACGACGTGCCCTTCGTGCCGCCAGAGGACCGGGTGCAGTTCGAGGCGGTGATCGAGGGCTTCTACCGCATCGAGGCCTGGTATGGCTTCAAGGAGCAGCCCGACATCGACGA
Source organism: uncultured Pseudomonadota bacterium (assembly GCA_946885905.1). The sequence continues at coordinate 4,449 of CAMPHL010000239.1, forward strand.
GATCCTCGAAGCCTCCAAGGCGCGCTACGGCTTCGCCTTCGACGTGATGGACACGTCCTTCTTCCTCTCACGCGACACCGTCGTGCCGCGCGCCGACCATCCGGGCATGGCCATGTGGCGGGACCACGTGTTCGCGTGGATGAGCCGCAATGCCACGCGGGCGACCGACTTCTTCAACATCCCGGCGAACCGCGTCGTGGAGCTCGGGACCCACATCGAGATTTGACGTTGCGGTGCGGCGCCTCGGGGTCGGCGATGCTGCATAGCGCTCCGGCCATGCAGAGCGCCACGCTCGCCCCCATTCCCAGCCCGGGCAGTCCTGCGATCAGGAGCACCAGCGCAACGACCCCGGCGCCGGTGAAGAAGAAAGCGCACAGCCTGCCCATGGTCCCCCCGGTGCGCGCCCCCTGAGCCGCCGGCATCGCCGAAACACGCGGCAGTCCAGTCCGACC
>CAMPHL010000240.1 GCA_946885905.1 uncultured Pseudomonadota bacterium
GTCATGTGCGGATACAGGGCGTAGTTCTGGAAGACCATCGCCACGTCGCGGTCGCGGGGGTGCATGGTAGTGACTTCGCGGTCGCCAATGAAGATGCGGCCATCCGTCGGTAATTCTAGTCCGGCGACGAGCCGCAAAAGCTCCCCGCCGCCGAAACCGTTGATGCCCACGATGCCGATCTTCATGGACGGGATTGTACTAATCCTCGTCCTTCCACTCCTTCATCCTGGAGTAGTCGATCGTCTTGTCCAGCTCCTTGCTGTCGCGATAGAAGATGCGCATCACGAGCACGTAGCCGATCACGACGGCGAGCGCCACGCCCACGGCAATGAAGACGATGCGGTGGTCCATGCCGGTCGGACAGTGCCGGCCGGGGGAAATTCAGCCCTTGCGACGGTTCCTGACCAGCCACTCGTCCACGCGGGCGACGGTGGCGTCCACCGCCGGCGAGCTCATGCCGCGCTGCGCGGCCACGAGCTGCACGAGGCGGTCGACCCGCTCGATGTGCGGCGCCCCCGCGGCGAGGGCCCGCGCCGCCGACGAGGGGCTTTGCAGGGAAAGGGCCGCGTTGGCGTACTTCTCGAACGGCACCATGTCCGCGCGTGCGGCGCCCAGCTTCACGCAAAGGTCGGCGACCCATTCGTACACGGCGCGCGACTCCTCGAGGTTGCCATGCACCGCATCGTGTATCGAGACCATCCCTTCGGGCCGCACGCAGCGGTAATTGCCGGCGAGCAGCATCGCCCACTTGGCCAGCGGAACGAACACCGACTCGTGCACCTTGAGCTTCACCGGAAGCTCCATGCCCTGGAAGCGGGCGGAGGCGATCCCGGCCTCGAGCTCCCGCAGCATCGCGGTGTGCGCATCGGAATCGAAGCGCGCGGCCTTGAAGTTGGTCGGCAGCCGCACCTGCAGCACGTTCACCTTCTCCCCGGGTGGACGGAACGCCTGCGGGTCCGGGCTGCACAACGTGACGAGCTTCGGGTCGAACGCGTCCCACACGTGCGGATCGGTGTACGCGGCCACGCATTTCGACGCGTCGATGCCGGGGATGCGCGCGAGATAGGGCAGCGGCGGCATGTTCATGATCGAAAGGCACGGCACTTTCGACCGCGCGACCGATTCGAGCAGCTCCCGCACCCCCGCGGAGCGATATTGCGGCTCCTGCATGGCGAGGCCGATGAGGTCGAACTCGGCCGGTCTCACTTCCGCGGTGCCCGCGGCCGACAACGCGCCGGACAGCTCGCGCGAGCGGATCTCGACCAGCCCCTCGCGCCCCTTCACCGGCATGCGCACGATCGCGCCCTCGGTGTTGATGAGCGAGGCTTCCTCCGGCAGGCACACGAGCGTGACCGAATGTCCCGCGAGCGCGAGCTTCACGCCCAGCAGCGATCCGTACGACGCTCCCAGGATCAGGATTTTCCTGGCCATGCTCTCCTCCAATGCGTGAGGCTCCAGGTCCCAGCATAGTCGCTGCACGTGCGTGGGCGAGCGCCGCCATGCTCGCAATGCCTGTTATCCGGCGTAGGTGTATCGCGGGCCGCCTCGGAGCTGCGCATGCGACTCGTCGTCCATGCAAGTCCGATCCGTCACTTCCGACCGCTCTGCCGCTAGTTGCCGCCGTCGGCGGTCGGGTACGTCCCGGGAAGCAGGATGCTGCGATCGACGTCGCGGATGTCCGTGCGTCCGCAGAAAGCCATCGTGAGGTCGAGCTCGTTGCGGATGATCTCGAGGCATCTCGTCACGCCGGCTTCGCCGTAGGCGCCCAGCCCGTAGAGGAATGCGCGCCCGATCATCGTGCCCTTCGCGCCGAGCGCGACCGCCTTCAGCACGTCCTGACCCGAGCGGATGCCGCCATCCATCCACACTTCGATGCGCGGGCCGACGGCTTGCGCGATCGCCGGCAGCGCGGCGATGGAGGAGGGCGCGCCGTCGAGCTGCCGGCCGCCGTGGTTGGAGACGACGAGCGCGTCGGCGCCGGAGTCGGCTGCAAGGCGCGCGTCCTCGACGTCCAGGATGCCCTTCAGGACCAGCTTGCCGTCCCAGCGCTTCTTCACCCACTCCACGTCCGCCCAGGACAGGCGCGGGTCGAACTGCGAAGCGGTCCATGCCGAGAGCGACGAGAGGTCCTCCACGCCCTGCACGTGGCCCACGATGTTGCCGAACTGGCGCCGCTTCGTGCCAAGCATCCCGAGGCACCACGCCGGCTTGGTGGCGAGGTTCAGCAGGTTCGCGACCGTGGGCCTGGGCGGGGCGGACAGGCCGTTCACGAGGTCCTTGTGCCGCTGGCCCAGGATCTGCAGGTCGAGCGTGAGCATGAGCGCCGAGCACTTCGCCGCCTTGCAGCGCTCGATCAGGCGCTCGATGAAGCCGCGGTCGCGCATCATGTAGAGCTGGAACCAGAACGGCTTCGTGGTGTTCGCCGCCACGTCCTCGATCGAGCAGATGCTCACGGTCGAAAGCGTGAAGGGCACGCCGAACCTCTCGGCCGCGCGCGCGGCGAGGATCTCGCCGTCGGCGTGCTGCATGCCCGCGAGGCCCGTCGGCGCGAGGGCGACCGGCATCGCGCAGTCGATGCCGATCATCTTCGTGGCGACCGATCGGGCCTCGAGGTTCACCGCGACGCGCTGGCGCAGCTTGATCGGCTGGAAGTCCGCTTCGTTCGCGCGGTAGGTCCCCTCGGTCCACGAGCCGGTGTCGGCGTAGTCGTAGAACATCCGCGGCACGCGCCGCTTCGCGACACGGCGCAGGTCCTCCACGCACGTGATGACCGCCATCGATTTCCTTCCCCGGAAGCACCGGAGGATACCGCATCGACGGCTGCTAGAATCGCTGCGGACCACGGAGGAAATCGAGCCCATGCAGCCCAGCGCCGACGGCCCTGCCGTCTTCGGCATACCCGTCGACTTCATCCTTTTCGCGCTCACCCTAATCGGCGTGGCGCTTTTCCACCACCGCACGCTGCAGGTCGCGCTCACCGGGCTCGCGGTGATCACCCTGTACAAGCTCGTGTTCACGGGGTTCAAGACCGGCTCGGGCCTCGCGGGGCTCGGCGCCCACTTCGCGCACGAGTGGGTGATCCTCGCCAACCTGCTGCTGCTGCTGGTGGGCTTCGCGCTGCTCTCGGACCATTTCGAGAAGAGCCACGTGCCGCTGGAGCTTCCGCGCATCCTGCCGGACGACTGGAAGGGAGGCTTCACGCTCCTCTGGATCGTCTTCGTCCTGTCGTCCTTCCTCGACAACATCGCCGCGGCCATCATCGGCGCGACCATGGCGGGGGCGGTGTTCCGCAGGAGGGTGCACATCGGATACCTCGCGGCGGTCGTGGCCGCCTCGAACGCGGGCGGCGCCGGCAGCGTCGTGGGCGACACCACGACCACGATGATGTGGATCGACGGCGTGAGCCCGATCCAGGTGCTGGATGCCTACGTAGCCGCGGTCGCCGCCACGCTCTTCTTCGCCTATTTCGCGGCGAAGCAGCAGCACCGGCACCAGCCGATCATGAAGGAGTCCCCCGAGGCGGTGCACGTGGACTGGGCGCGCCTGGCGATCGTGTTCTGGATCCTGGTGCTCGCGATCGGCGCCAACGTGGTCGCCAACCTCAATTTCAAGCAGGTGCTCGACCACTTCCCCGTGATCGGCGTCGCGGTGTGGGTGGCAATCCTCTCGGCGGCGTTCGTGCGCCCGCCCGACTGGAAGCTGCTGCCGGGGGCCATCAAGGGCTCGATCTTCCTGCTCGCACTCGTCACCTGCGCCTCCATGATGCCGGTGGAAAAATTGCCGGCCGCGTCCTGGCAGACGGCGCTGGGCCTGGGTTTCATCTCCTCGGTGTTCGACAACATCCCGCTCACGGCCCTCGCCTTGAAGCAGGGCGGCTACGACTGGGGCCTGCTCGCCTTCTGCGTGGGATTCGGCGGCTCGATGGTCTGGTTCGGCTCCAGCGCGGGCGTCGCGGTCTCGAACGTCTTCCCGGACGCAAAGAACGTCGCGCAGTGGGTTCTTCATGGCTGGCACATCGCGGTGGGGTACGTGCTCGGGTTCATCGTGTTCATGGCGCTCGTGGGCTGGCACCCGACGCCCAAGCGGGAGCGGGGTACGGAATCCCCGGCCGCCGCGGCCCCGCCGATCGCGCCGGCCCCGCTTTCGAAGACCCGCTGATAACGGCATGCAGGGGCGCCGTTACCCGAGATTGGCTGCCGTCTATTGCCTTGGCCCCCCCTGCGGGACTAGGATTGCCTGTCGATTCGAGGACTTAGTTCCGTCCACCAGGCGCACTTCAGACGCGCGCATTCCAACGAGGAGGAGTTCATGAAAGACGTGAAGACAGGCGTTGCTTCCCCGGCGCCGAATCCCAAGCGGCGCAAGTTCCTCACCGGTGCCGCGGCTGCTGCCGGCGCCACGGCCTTGTCGGCGCCGATGATCTCGGTGGCGCAATCGCCGATGGTGATCAAAATGCAGGGCTCGTGGGGCGCCAAGGACATATTCAACGACATGGCCCAGGAGTATGTGAAGCGCGTGAACGAAATGTCGGGCGGGCGCCTTCGCATCGACTACCTTCTTGCCGGCGCCGTGGTGAAGCCCTTCGAGGTGATGGACGCCGTCGCCAAGGGCGTGCTGGACGCCGGCCACACCGTGCCGGTGTACTGGTACGGCAAGAGCAAGGTCGCCTCGCTCTTCGGCTCGGGCCCGATCAACGGCTGCGACGCGCAGCAGACGCTCGCCTGGATCTATCGCGGCGGCGGCCTCGATCTCTACAAGGAGCTGCTCACCAAGCTGGGCCTGGACGTGGTCGGCTTCTTCGCGATGCCGATGCCGACCCAGCCCCTGGGCTGGTTCAAGAAGGCGGTGTCGTCGGGCGCGCAGATGAAGGGCCTCAAGTACCGCAC